>JAAFHE010000280.1 GCA_013298265.1 Lysobacterales bacterium
TCATGGTTGGGGTGATAGCGGACGCTGGTCTGTCGCCGCGTTGTTCGCTTATCAACGCTTCGCCAATGCCACGTTCGGTACCAGCGACGACGGCACCGACGACTTTGCGCTAACGCCGGGTCCGACACCGGTGGCCTATGGTCGCGGCGTGCGCGTGGATATCAGTGAGATGCTGGGCGAGCGCATTCGCTGGACCGCGAGCTATCAGTCGCGTGTAAATATGGATGCGTTCAACAGTTATCGCGGCGTCTACGCTGACCCCGGCGATTTCGACATCCCGGCCAGCGTGGGTTTGAATCTGGGCGTCGGTCTGGTGCCTTGGCTGAGCTTCGAATTCAATCTCGAACGCGTGATGTACAGCGATATTCGCGCTTTCACGAGTCCGACGCTTCCGAGGCGTTTCCTCGCTGCGCTGGGCAGCGGTGCAAGTCCGGTATTCGAATGGGACGATCTTGACGTCTACAGCGTGGCTTCCGTCTGGCACGGTGGCGATCGTGGTGATGTGGCCCTGCGCTACAGCACCCGCACCCAGCCGGCCCCGACATCGCCGCTGCTCGACCGGCTACTTGGCGAAGTATCCAATCATAGTTTCGACCTGAGCTATTCGCGTTGGACAGGTCCGAACGGCCAGCTGCGTCTCATTACGAGTTATGCGCCCGCGCAGTTTCAGTTGGGCGCACCGACGAACTATGCCTCGCGCAATGCGATGGTCGGCAACCAGTTTGAATTCGAAGCGGTCTGGGCGACCCGCTTCTGACCCGTTCACTCCATGGGCTTTGAAAGGGAGCGCGAGTTCCCTTTTTTTTTGGTGCGCCCGGCAGGGCGCACCTGCTAGCACGCTTTTCTCTCGCTCCTTCTATTGCGGCCGCCGATAGACTCGCCCTGACGCGCGCTGCTGCCTCGTGTCGGCTCGGCGTCGTGTCGGGGCTACGCCTTCGCCGTCACTGAAGTCCGCGGCGCGCACCTGGACGGCGTCTCGACGGCCTCGCTGCGAACAGGGGGTAGGGCCGGGATGGTCAGAAAAATTCATCCAATCCGCCAAATTCCGACCTGTCCGTGCAGACTTTGAATGCGGCCGACGCGTGTATCTCATCAAGACCCTCCCCGATCAGGGGAGGATAGGTTCATGAATTGAATTCACGCGGGTCTTTCGGCGAAGACACTGCGCAGTGTCTACAGCTTTTCCGAAGCGTAGTCAGCCAGGCGTGAACGCTCGCCGCGACGCAGCGTGATATGCGCGCTGTGCTGCCATTCCTTGAAGCGATCTACCGCATAGGTGAGGCCTGACGTCGTCTCAGTGAGATAAGGCGTATCGATCTGCTCGACGTTGCCCAGGCAGATCATCTTCGTTCCGGGTCCGGCGCGCGTGAGCAGCGTCTTCATCTGTTTCGGCGTCAGGTTTTGCGCTTCGTCGATAATCACGTAGCGGCTGAGAAAGGTGCGCCCGCGCATGAAATTCAACGAACGGATCTTGATGCGCGAGGCGAGCAGGTCGTTGGTCGCCGCGCGTCCCCAGGCGCCGCCCTCGCTCGGGCTGGTCAGCACTTCGAGATTGTCGGTCAGAGCGCCCATCCAGGGCGTCATCTTTTCCTCCTCGGTCCCAGGCAGAAAGCCTATGTCCTCGCCGACCGATACCGTCGCGCGCGTCATGATGATCTCGCGATAGCGCTGCTGATCCATGACCTGGGCCAGGCCGGCGGCCAATGCAAGCAGCGTCTTGCCGGTGCCGGCGGTGCCAAGCAGTGTGACGAAGTCGACGTCCGGATCCATCAGCAGGTTCAGCGCGAAATTCTGCTCGCGATTGCGCGCCGTAATACCCCAGACATTGTGCGAGCCGGTGTAGTCGTCCATGAGACGCAAGCGTGCGCGACCGTCGCGCACGTCGATCACGCGCAGTTCGAGCATGTCGTCCCCGTCGGGGATGTACAGGCACTGATGCGGATACCAGTCTTCGTTCTTGCGTAGCTTGACCTCGTAAAAAGTGTGGTTGCGTTCCTGCCATGACTTGAGGTCTTTCTGATGCTGCGTCCAGAAGCCTTCCGCCAGCTCGGTGTGGCCGGAGTAGAGCAGGCTGAAATCGTCGAGTGCGCGATCGTTTTCGTAGTCCTCGGCAGTGATGCCGTAGATCGACGCCTTGATGCGCAGGTTGATGTCCTTGCTGACCAGGACCACCGGCACGCGCTGATAGAGTTCGCGCAGCATGAGGACTGCCGCGAGGATCTGGTTGTCTGCCTTGACCTTGCCCGGTGTGGTCTCGGGCATGCGGGTCTGGAAATACAGGCGCCCTACCGCCTTGCCGCGCTTTAGGTTGACACCGTTTGGCGAGACCAGGTCGAGCCCTTCCTCGATCTTGCGATCACCGCCATGCTCGATCAGCTCGTTGATGAAACGGCTTACCTGGCGCGCGTTGCGCGATACTTCTGATGTTCCTTTTTTAGCATTGTCCAGTTCTTCCAGGACTGTCATGGGAATGAAGACATCGTGTTCCTCGAAGCGGAACAGTGAGGTCGGGTCATGCATCAGCACGTTGGTGTCGAGCACGTAGATGCGCTTGCCTCGGGTCATGCTTCAGCCTCGGGCGGGGGAAGGGCGGTGATGGTGCCGGTGTGGACCGGAATGGCGTGCTGCGCGGGTGGTCGCAGTACTCACGCGTGTGGAATGCTCGCTAGCACTTGCGCTGCATGGCCAGGCACTTTTACGGGGCTCCAGCGCTGGTGGATGCAGCCCGCCGGATCGATCAGGAAGGTGCTGCGCACTATGCCCAGGTAGCGGCGACCGTAAAGTACCTTCTCGTGGATTACGTCGAAAGCCTTGCACCAGGTCTCGTCGATGTCAGCCACGAGCGCAAAGGCAAGCTTCTGCTTGGCAGCGAAGTTGGCGTGCACGCGCGCGGTGTCACGCGAAACGCCGATTATTAGCGCGTTGCGACTTTCGAATTGCTTGTGCAGGTCGCGGAAATCCTGTGCCTCGCTGGTGCATGCGGGCGTGTTGTCTTTCGGGTAAAAAAACACGGCGACCCATTTCCCATGCAGCGACGACAGCTTGAGCAGCGTTCCGTCGGCAATGCTGCCGGTCAGGTCAGGGGCTCTCGATCCGGGCTCCGGCATCGCCATCAGAACTTCATCGGGTCCATGATCGCGTCGAGATTCAACCCGTCGCAGAATTCAAGAAAGTCATCGCGCAGGGCGGCAATGTGCGTCGTCCCGGGAATGCCAATGGTCACTTGCGCCGAGAACATGTCGGCTCCCGTCTGCATGGCGCGATATCGCGACGAATGTAGCTGTTCGATCGTGATGCCGCGGCGGCCAAAGAACTCGGCTAGCTGATGCAGTATCCCCGGTCTGTCTCCGGCGATGACCTCGACTACGTAGGGTAGCAAGGTGTTCTGGATCGGCTTGGGGCCGGTGCGGAAAAACATGATGCGCAGATTCTCGCCGCGTTCGAGCTTGTTGAGCGCGTTTTCCAGTTTGGCAATCGCGTCCCAGGGGCCGACCGCCAGAGCCAGCACCGACACGTCGGAGCCCAGTGTGGCGACACGCGCGTCAACGAGGTTGCAGCCACATTCAGAGATACGCCGCGTGACCGCCACCAGAGGCGACTCCGGTTGCGGGGCGAACGCATTGATGAGGAGGTAGTTCTCGTTTGCCGGAGGGCGTGGCGCGGTTTCGGTCACGGCGGATTTACCTGCTTGCTTCACTGTCCGTGCGTCGCCTGAAGGTGGTGCCGACCCGCGCCGGCAGTGCCCGCAGAATACTTGCCACACCTGGGGGCCGCAAGTAACATCCGGCGCTCTTTGTCCCGAGCCGGAAACCCGCGCTTTGAACCTCTCCGGAAGCATCTGTGCGCTGGCGACTCCGTTCGATGCGGACGGCAAGCTGGACCTCGATGCCTTCACGCAACTGATTGAGCGGCAGATTGCCGGTGGCACGCAGGGCGTCGTCATCGCCGGGTCCACCGGCGAAGCGCATGCGCTGTCGGCGGAAGAGTTCGATACGCTGGTCGAGCACGGAGTACGCCAGGTCGCCGGTCGCATTCCGGTACTGGTCGGCACGGGCGGAGCAAACACGGTCAAGACGCTCGTTGCGACGCAGCACGCGCGGAACCTCGGTGCCGACGCGGCACTTGTCGTGACGCCGTATTACGTGCGTCCGACGCAGGACGGGCTGTTGCGTCATTTCCTCGAGATTGCCGATGGTGCGGGCCTGCCCGTCGTGCTTTACAACGTTCCCGGCCGCACCGGTTGTGATCTGCTCCCGGCGACGGTTGCTCGGCTGGCCGCGCATGCACAGATTGTCGCGATCAAGGAAGCCGTTGCCGATGCCCGACGCATCGAAGACTTGCTGGTATTGCGCAACAACACGTTCCGTATTCTGTCGGGCGACGATGGTTCGGCAATGCGTAGCCTGCTCGCGGGCGCGGATGGTGTGATCTCGGTCGCCAACAATCTTGCGCCCGCGCCGTTCCGCGCACTCTGCGACGCGGCTCGTGCCGGCCGTCGTGCCGAAGCGGCGGAGCTGAATGTCCGTCTTCAGCCTCTGTTCGACGCGCTTGGGTTGGAATCCAACCCGATTCCGCTGAAATGGGGACTTTCGCTGCAGGGCTTGGGCAGTGCGCAACCGCGCCTGCCATTGACCGAGTTGTCCCTTCCCCACCGCGAGCGCTTGCGCGATCTGGTTCTGAACCTGCAAGATGCGGCGGCTTGACCCCGCCCGTTCGCTCCATGTCCAAAGACTGATCAAGGTTTACCTGTGAATTCGAAGTCCGCGATACGTATAGCGCTGTTCGTGGCGCTGGTTCCCCTGGTGCTGGGTGGCTGCAGCCTTTTCAAGTCCCGTTCCGAATGGGACAAGGCAGCCGAGGCGCGGCCCCTGGAAGTTCCTCCGGATCTGGAAGCGCCGCCGAGCCGCGGCGAGCTCATCGTGCCTCAGGCGGGCAGCTCTCGCGCGGCAACGGCGCGTCCCGGCGTAGTCACCGGTATCGACGGTCTCAATGTGGCTGACACGGTCGATAGCACCTGGCAGCGAGTCGGCACGGCACTGGAACGCGCGGCTGATATCGGCAGCATCACTGCACGCGACCCGGCGGCCCATACGTATTCACTGTCCGTCACCAGTCAGCGCACGCGTGACGAGGGTGGTTTCCTCAAGCGGCTGTTCACGCGCAAGAAGGTTGAGACGATCACGGAAACCGTGAATATCGGTGTCAGTGTCGACGGCAGCGGCAGCCGCGTGAGTGTCAGCGGGGCAAAATCTTCGGTACAGCGTGTGGTGGCATTGCTGCGCGACCGGTTGGGCTGAGCCCGCGGACTCAGCGTTGCAGCAGTTCCAATTTGCCTGGCTTGCCGTCCCATTCTTTGGCGTCGGCAGGCGGGTCTTTGCGTTCGGTCAGCACCGGCCAGCTCTTGGCCAGTTCCGCATTCAATGCGATGAAATGTTCCTGGCCTGCCGGAACGTCGTCTTCGGGGTAGATCGCGTTGGCCGGGCACTCAGGCTCGCACAGGGTGCAGTCGATGCACTCGTCGGGATCGATCACGAGGAAGTTCGGTCCGGCATGGAAGCAGTCCACCGGGCATACTTCGACGCAGTCGGTGTACTTGCACTTGATACAGTTTTCGGTGACAACGAAAGGCATGTGGCTACCGGCTACCTAGCCTGTTGACGATGGAAAGGGGAGTAAAGTGGCGCTCCCTAGGGGGTTCGAACCCCTGTTCTCGCCGTGAGAGGGCGATGTCCTAGGCCACTAGACGAAGGGAGCGCGTCGAGGATCAAGCGTGCGAAGTATAACGGAATTCATTCTACGGGCAATTCCTCGCGGACTGCGCCGCAACGACGAAAAAACTGCGCAAGCGGCGGCGGCCGCGCGCCCTCAGTTGCGCGTGATTGCGCGCGACCAGCACG
>JAAFHE010000281.1 GCA_013298265.1 Lysobacterales bacterium
GCGGAAGGCATAGGCGTCGGGCGCGACATATTCGGGCGCGGCGCTGGAGACGCTGGAACCGGGTTTGGGGTCGAGCGCACGGATCAATTGCACGGCGAGGTCGATCTGGTCGCTGCCGGCCTTGAGGCTGCGGCTCAGGCGGGTGCGATCGTTCTTGGCCAGCACTTCCAGGTGGTCGGCGACGATGGCCCGCGCCACGGCGAGGCCTTCTACGTCGGTCTCGAACGAGTCGAGCTGCACCAGCAGGCAATCACGCAGGTTGCGGCTTGCCACGCCGAGCGGATCGAAGCGCTGTACGCGATGGCGCACGGCTTCGATTTCGTCGGCGTCGACGTGATACAGGCTTTCGAGGCCTTGCTGGATTGCCTCGATCGGTTCGTGCAGATAGCCGTCGTCGTCGATCGCCTCGATGATAGCTACGGCAATCGCCCTGTCGCGCGCGGACATCGGCGTGAGGTTCAGCTGCCACAGCAAGTGATCCCGCAGGTCCTGCTGTTCGGGTTCCTGGGTTTCGAATTCGTCGTCCGACGGCGCGTTGCGCGAGGGCGTGTCGAAACTCATGTCCAGCGATTCGAAGCGGTCTTCCTCTGCCTCGCGCGTGTCGCCGCTGTCGCTGCTGGCGGTTTCGCTGCTGCTGGTGTTGCGGCTGTCGAGGAATTCCACTGTCGGTGCATCGGCGCCGGCTTCGGCCTCCGCCGGTGCGGGCTCGCCCGGTTCGTCCGGAAGCTCCAGCAGAGGATTGGATTCGAGCGCTTCGCGCAGCTCCATCTCCAGCTCGATGCTGCTCAGTTGCAGCAGGCGGATTGCCTGCTGCAGTTGCGGCGTCAATGCCAGTTGCTGGTGCAGGCGGAGGTTTAACGCTGGCTTCATCAGGGGTCCCGTTGCGGCGCGTTTCGCAGGAATACGGTCGACGGTGCGACACGCCCGTGACGCCATCCTAATGCGGAAAACGATCGGCGGGAACCGCGCGGCGGCAGGTCGCAAGCGACTTGCGTATGGCCGCGGATTGGGAGAGGATTTGGCAGGTTGTCCGCCGCACGCCGCGTGTCCCCGCGTGCCGGTTGCCTGAAACATTTGTCAGTGTGCATCTGTTGCGCTGTGGATTTCGCGCAGCGGGCGCACGTTACATGCGGAATTCCTTGCCCAGATACACTTCGCGCACCTGCTCGTTCGCGAGTATCGTGGCCGGTGCGCCCTTGGCCAGCACCCTGCCTTCGCTCAGGATGTAGGCGCGATCGCAGATGCCTAGGGTCTCGCGTACGTTGTGGTCGGTGATCAGCACGCCGATGCCACGTTCCTTCAGATGGCGCACGATGCGCTGGATCTCGCCGACCGAGATCGGATCCACCCCGGCGAACGGTTCATCGAGCAGCATGAAGCGCGGCTCCGCAGCGAGCGCGCGTGCGATCTCCACGCGACGGCGTTCGCCACCGGAAAGACTCGCGCCCTTCTGCTGCGCGATATGGCTGATCTGCAGTTCGTCGAGCAGTTTTTCGAGTTCCGCCGCTCGGCCGGCTGCGCTCAGTTTCGGACGCAGTTCGAGGATCGCGAGGATGTTGTCGGCGACGCTCAGGCGACGGAACACCGACGCCTCCTGCGGCAGATAGCCCAGGCCCAGGCGCGCGCGCGCATGCATCGGCTGTGCGGTGATGTCGGTCTCGTCGAGCCGGATGCTACCGGCGTCTGCGCCGATCAGTCCCACGATCATGTAGAAACAGGTCGTCTTGCCGGCGCCGTTGGGGCCGAGCAGGCCGACCACTTCGCCCTGGTCCACGCGACAGGAGAAATCGCGTACGACTTCACGCTGCTTGTAGCGTTTCTTCAGCCCCGTCGCGCTGAGCATTACTTCTGTTTGTCCTTGTCGGCCGGCTTGGTTTCCGACTTGGGCTTGGCCTGCATCTTCATCGTGATGCCGCCGCCCGAATTGCCTTCGCCGGTAAGCTCGCCGCTCTCGGTGTTGTAGACGATGCGCTCGCCGCGGAATTCGCCGCGGCCTTCCTGGATCACGACCGCGTTGCCGGTGAGGATGGCGGTGGACTTGTCGGTGTCGTAGTCGATGTTCGCCGCGGTGGCGCGCATCAGGCCGCCGCTATCGAGCTGCTGCTGCATGCGCGCCGGCTTGCCTTCGAGCACGACGCGACTGATTTCGTCGTCGTCGTTCTGGTAGACCGTGCCTTTGTCGGATTCGCCCTTCATCGTGCCGCGGGTCAGCTTGACGGCGCCGGTGAGGGTGGTGAGGTGCTTGTTCTGGTTGGTGGCGAAATGGTTGGCTGCCACTTCCAGCGGCTGGTCGGCGTCGGACTTCAGCGCCTGTGCGGCCGGAGCCGCCAGCGCCAGCAGCGCAACAAGACTAAGGCTTGCGCTTGCGCGCGAACGAAGCGTGGACATCGGCGAGCAACTCCAGTTGGTGCGTGTTGAGATCGGCCTTCATGCCGGTGCCGCGCAGTATAGAGCCGGGCTGCGTGATCGTCGCGGCGGCGGCAGTCTGCAGCCGGCTTTCCTTCGGATAGGCATCGACGTCGCGTGTCTCCACGCGCGCGGCGCCGGCTTCGGCGCTGGCTTCGCGGTGCATTTCCACAGCGCCGGCCAAAAGCATGTGCGTGCCGTCCTTGTTGACGAATGCCGACTGCGACTTGCCTTTCCAGGGTTCACCCTTGGACGCCGCGATCAGAAAATCAGGTGCGTCGATCCATAACGAGCCATCGTCATTGCGGCGCGCGAGCGCCGGTGCTGCCACCGTGAAACTGAGCTTGCCGTTTTCGTCGAGCGCGTTGAGCTGGAACTCGTCGAGGGTGTAGTTCGAGCGCGGCGGGCCGACGAAGGCCGGCTCTTTTTCGGCCGGCCGGAACAGCCAGAACAGCGACCAGGTCAGCGCCGCTGCCACGGCTAGCGCGAGAATCCCTTTGAGACTGCGCTCGCCCATCAGAGCCAGTGCGCCAGTTCGGCGTTGGTCAGGCCTTGTGCGTGAAGCAGCAGATCGCAGACTTCGCGCGCGGCACCTTCGCCGCCGTTATGCCGGGTTTGCCAGCGCGCGCGTTCGGCGACCCAGGGATGTGCATTGGCCGGCGCGATGGGCAAGCCGGTTGCGAGCATGGCGCGCAGATCGGGCAGATCGTCACCGGTGTAGCAGACCTGCTGCAGCGGTAGTTGCAGCGCGTCGCAGAGCAGCTGCAGGCAGGCGAGCTTGTCCTTCTGCCCCTGATAGACGTGGGCGACACCGAGTTCGGCCATGCGCTCGGTGACGAGATGACTCATGCGGGCGGTGATGATGGCCACTTCGATGCCGTTGGCGAGCAGGCGCTTGAGGCCAAGCCCGTCATGGACGTGAAAAGCCTTGAGTTCGCGGCCTTCTTCGGAATACCAGAGACGACCATCGGTGAGCACGCCGTCCACATCGAACACGGCAAGGCGGATGGCGGCGGCGCGGTCACGCAGGTCGTCAGGCAGTCGGTCGGGCATGCACGGGTATCAGACAGGAGGCGGCAGGGCCGCGGGCGGGTGGAACGGGCCGGCGTCGACCGGTCAGCCCAGGGATGCTGCGGCAAGCGCAGGGCAGCCGTCCATGCTGGCCGCCTGCGCACTCGGGCTTGCGTTCAGACTACGCGGGCGCGCAGCAGGTCGTGAATGTTCAGTGCGCCTACCAGCCTGTTGTTGTGGTCGACGACGAGCAGGGCATGGATGGTGAAGTCTTCCATGAGTCGGGCTGCTTCGACGGCGAGTTTGTCCGGCGTGATCGTCTTGGCCTTGGCGGTCATCAGGCGGGTCAGGGGGGCACTGCGCAGGTCGACGGCGTGGTCGTCAAGGGCGCGGCGTAGGTCGCCATCGGTGAAGACGCCGAGCAGGGTGTCCTCGGCGTCGACGACGGCGGTCATGCCCAGGCCCTTGCGCGACATCTCGACCAGGGCTTCGGAAAGGCTCGAATCTTCGCCGACCTTGGGAACCTGATCGCCCGTATGCATGACGTCGCTGATGTGCAGCAGCAGGCGTCGGCCCAGCGAACCGGCTGGATGGGAACGGGCGAAATCGTCGGCGGTAAAGCCGCGCGCTTCCAGCAGCGCCACGGCCAGTGCGTCGCCCATGACGAGCGCGGCGGTGGTACTGGCGGTCGGTGCGAGTCCCAGCGGACAGGCTTCGGTCGGCACGCTGACATCGAGATGAACATCGGCCAGGCGTGCGAGCGAGGAGCTGTCATTGCCGCTCATCGCGATCAGCGGAATGCCCTGGCGCCGGATCAGCGGCAGGATGGTCAGCAGCTCGTCGGTCTCGCCCGAGTTGGACAGGGCCAGCACCACATCCTTCTGCGTGATCATGCCCAGGTCGCCGTGGCTGGCTTCGCCCGGGTGTACGAAAAACGCCGGCGTACCGGTAGAGGCAAGGGTCGCGGCGATCTTGCGCGCGATGTGACCGGATTTGCCCATGCCGGAAACCACGATCCGACCGGCGCAGTCGAACATGAGCTGGCAGGCGCGCAGGAAGCTGTCGTCGATGCGGGACTTGAGCAGATCGATGGCCCGGGCTTCGGTCTCGACGACCTGTAGCGCACTGCGCACCAGCGCGGCCTGGTTCAGCGGTGGATGGGCGACGACGGAGGAAATCAGAGGCAGGATCTGGGCATTCATGAGCACGGCTGGATGGAGCAGGGAAACAGGGCGCTCGAACGCAACGTTTTGGCGCCAGCGGATTTTCGGTAACATGCGCGTCCCCATAGTGTAGCCGGATAGTCGTCCCCGTCGCAGGGACGGCGCAGACCTGCACTTCGTCGCGGCGCTCCGTCGCTGCCCTGACTTCGCCACGGATCCCGCCCGAAATGGACAGCCTGACCATCAAGAATCTGATTGAGCAAGGATTGCCCGGCGCCACGGCCGAGGTCAGCGGTGCCGATGGCGTGCACTTCGAGGCACTGGTTACCGCCGAAGCGTTCCGCGGCAAGTTGCCGCTGGCGCGGCACCGTCTTGTGTACGCCACGCTCGGTGATCTGATGGGTGGCGCTATCCATGCGCTGGCTCTTAAGACGGTGACACCCGAAGAGGTGGAAAACGGTAGCCGCAATGCCTGAGTTTTGACGGCCCAGAGCCTTGCTCCCCCCAAAATGCCGTTGCAGCCCGCGATGCGTGCCCGCATACCGCGATGTCGAATTCCCGTTTACCGAGTAAATGATGGCCAAGATCGTAATTTCCGGCGGTGAGCCGCTGCACGGCGACGTATGGATTTCCGGCGCCAAGAACGCGGTACTGCCGATCCTGGCCGCGACACTGCTCGCTGACGGCCCCGTCAGCATCGGCAATGTGCCGCATCTGCACGATGTCACCACGACCATGGAACTGCTCGGCCAGATGGGCGTGCGGCTGGTGCTCGACGAGCGCATGAAAATCCATGTCGATCCGCGTTCGATCAAGAGCTGTTCGGCGCCGTATGACCTCGTCAAGACCATGCGTGCGTCGATCCTCGTGCTTGGACCGCTGGTCGCGCGCTACGGCGAGGCCGAAGTTTCCCTGCCGGGCGGTTGTGCCATCGGTTCGCGTCCGGTCGACCTGCACATCAAAGGCCTGCAGGCGCTCGGCGCCGACGTGACGGTCGAGAACGGCTACATCCGCGCCAAGGCCAAGCGCCTCAAGGGCGCGCGCATCAACATGGATATCGTCACCGTCACCGGTACCGAGAACATCATGATGGCGGCGGCCCTGGCCCACGGCACCACCATCATTGAGAACGCGGCGCAGGAACCCGAAGTGGTGGACCTGGCCAACTGCCTCAACGCCATGGGCGCGAAGGTGCAGGGAGCCGGCACGGCGACGCTGGTGATCGAAGGCGTGGAGCGCTTGACCGGCACGGACTATGACGTTCTGCCTGATCGCATCGAGACCGGGACCTTTCTCGTCGCCGGCGCCATTA
>JAAFHE010000287.1 GCA_013298265.1 Lysobacterales bacterium
GCCACAAGCCCGTAACTCCTATCGCGGAATCCAGCAATGCCTTCGATCGATATCCGTCACAAGCACGCAAAACCCGTCAAGGAAGCCAAAGTCGCGGTCACTGAAGTCGCCGAGGAAATCTCGAAGAAGTTCGATCTCACCTGGGGCTGGAAAGGCAATGTGCTGCACTTCGAGCGCTCCGGCGTGAACGGCAAGATCACGCTGGAAAAAGGCCAGGTCCATGTGACCGCCGAACTCGGGTTTCTGCTGTCCATGCTCAAGCCGGCAGTGGAGAAGGAAATCGGGAAGCGGCTCGTGCAGCACTTCGGCGTGGCATAGCCGCTGGCGCACCGCCCCGCACCCGGCAACCGGCACGCACTGGCAGTAGACGCATACAATCGGCCGGTTGCCTCAACTCCGGATTGCCATGCTCGTCATCCAGGCCGCCAGCCAACCGCCCAAACCGCGTCGCGAACCCCGCCTGGGACTGGCCGTTGCCGGCGGCGGTCCGATCGGCGGCATGTACGAACTGGGCGCATTGCGCGCCATTGAGGACGCGATTAACGGCCTGGACGCGAACAGACTCGGCGCCTACGTCGGCGTGAGTTCCGGCGCATTCATCGTCGCCGGTCTCGCCAACCAGTTCAGTTCCGCGGAAATGTGCCGCATCTTCCTGACCGGCGACTCGCATGAAGCACGCTTCTCGCCCAACCTCTTCGTGCAGCCCGCGCTGTTGGAATACCTGCGCCGCGCCGGGCGCACGCCGCGCGTCCTGGCCGAATGGATGGCCGATTTCGTACGCAACCCGCTGCGACAGAGCCTGACCGACAACCTCGTGCGCCTGGCCGGCCTGCTGCCGACGGGGCTGTTCGACAACGAGGCGATCGAAACCTTCCTGCGAACCCTGTTCACGCGCGACGGCCGCAGCAACGACTTCCGTGCGCTCTCGCGCAAGCTGTACGTGATCGCGGTGGAACTCGACAGCGGCAGAGCCGTGCGTTTCGGCGCCCCGGGCTTCGACGATGTACCGATCTCGCGCGCGATCCAGGCCAGCTCCGCCCTGCCCGGCCTGTATCCGCCGGTGCGCATCGGCGGAAAGCTCTACGTCGACGGTGCGCTGCAGCGCACCCTGCATGCCTCGGTCGCACTCGACCAGGGCGCGGACCTCGTCATCGGCATCAATCCACTGGTGCCCTTCGACGCAGCGAGCGCACAGGCGAACGGGACCGACCCGTCCGGCAGCCTGATCGACAAGGGCCTGCCGGCAGTGCTGTCGCAGACGTTCCGCACACTGCTGCAATCGCGCATGCAGGCCAGCCTGTCCAAGTACAAGCGCCACTACCCGAAGTCCGATGTCGTGCTGTTCGAGCCGAACCCCGACGATGCGAGGATGTTCTTCACCAACGTCTTCAGCTACGACAACCGGCTGCAGGTCGCCGAACATGCCTACCGGTCCACTCTGGCCGATCTGCGCGCGCGGCGCGACGACCTCGCGCCGTTGCTGGCTCGCCACGGGCTGCTGCTGGACGAGGCCATCCTCGCGGATGCAAACCGCAATCTCCATGACGGCCTGCGCAACGCACCAGCGCGACGCAGTGCCGCGACGCAGCGCCTGCGGACGGCGCTGGACGAACTTGAAGGACTGGTTGGCCATGCCTCGGTGTCGCCGCGCGGACACGCGGCTGCGCAAAGACAGCCACATTCATAAATTTCCAATAGGGAACATAGTAAAAATTCAGCACTGCGGGCGATGCGTAGCCAGCTACGCACGCAGCGAACTGCACGGCGCGCGGTTTGCATAGTGTGAATATTCTAGCCTCCGCCCCGAGACTGCCTCGCAATCTTGGGCGTATTGGCGTACCGGGAGTCCCACACGAGGAGCATCGTATGAGCAAACCGAAACTGAAAGCCAAGTCCAAGGACAAGTCGTCGCCGAAGTCGGCGGATCATCTGGGCAAGTCGATCATGGAATCCGCCCAGCAGATCTGGCTTGCCGGCCTCGGCGCATTTGCCAAGGCGCAGGAAGAAGGCACCAAGCTGTTCGACACGCTGGTACGCGAAGGCACCAGCCTGGAGCAGAAGACCCGCAAGCTCGCTCTGGGCAAGGCCGATGAAGTGCGCGGCGCCGTCGAAAGCAGTGTCAGCCAGGTCAAGGAACGCACCCAGGAAACCTGGGACAAACTGGAGAAGGTCTTCGAAGAGCGCGTCTCGCGCGCACTCGGCAAGCTCGGTGTACCGGGCCGCAAGGAACTCAACGAAATCGCCGAGCGCGTCGAAGCGCTGTCGCGCGAAATCCGCAAACTGAACGTCAAGCCCGCTCGCGACGCCGCAGCTACCGCCAGCAAGCCGGCCGCCGCACCCAAGGCCAAGCGTCAGCCCAAGGCCAAGCCGAGCGCCGCCGAGTACGCTGTCGCGCGAAATCCGCAAACTGAACGTCAAGCCCGCTCGCGACGCCGCAGCTACCGCCAGCAAGCCGGCCGCCGCACCCAAGGCCAAGCGTCAGCCCAAGGCCAAGCCGAGCGCCGCCGAGTAGTTCATCGCTTCCGCTTCATCACAGCGCCGGCCGCGAGCAGGCTGTTGAAAACAGCCTGCTCGCGATCCACGGATGGATCGGTTTAAAAAGGCCTTAGCCCTTTTTAGGCAACTATTCCGGCGGCCGCACGTTTTAGCCCGTCAATCACCAACGGCTCCAGGATCCCTCCCCCTGGTTTCTGGTTGACGGGCTTTTTTGTGTCTTTTGCGGGAATGGAGAATGGGGAGTCGGGAATCGTAAGAGCGCAGAGGGACTACGCTCCATGAGCAGGCATGCCGGGGATGATTTCGCTCCGGCTCGAACGATTCCCCATTACCGATTCCCACGCTCAAGACGTCATACGCTCCCAGAACTGCTTGACGCCATCGAACCAGGAGTTCGCCCGTGGCGTGTGCGCACCGGGCTCGGCACCTTCGAACGTGCCTTCGAGTTCCTCCATCAGCTCGCGCTGGCGCTTGGTCAGCTTGACCGGCGTCTCGATCACGACGCGGCAATGCAGGTCGCCCAGGCGTCCCGAGCGCACGTTCTTGACGCCCTTGCCGCGCAGGCGGAACAGCTTGCCGGTCTGGGTTTCCTGCGGCAGCGTGATCGTGGCTTCGCCTTCCAGCGTCGGCACCTTGAGTTCTGCGCCGAGCACCGCCTGGGTGAAGCGGATCGGCACTTCGCAGTACAGATCGTCGCCTTCGCGCTGGAAAATGCCGTGCTCGCGCACGCGCACTTCGACGTACAGGTCGCCCGACTCAGTGCCTGCGGGACCGGCTTCACCCTGCCCGGCCAGACGGATGCGATCGCCCGAATCCACGCCGGCCGGGATCTTCACCTGCAGGGCGCGCTGGTCTTCGACACGGCCTTCGCCGTGGCAGTCCTTGCACGGATTGGCGACCGCCTTGCCGCTGCCGGCGCAGTGCGGACAGACCTGCTGCACCGAGAAGATGCCCTGCTGCATGCGCACGCGGCCATGGCCGCGGCAGGTCGCGCAGGTGGACGTCTTGCCGTCCTTGCTGCCGGAACCGTTGCAGGTCTTGCAGCCGACGAGGGTCGGCACCTCGATCGTCCGCTCGATGCCGAACACGGCTTCTTCGAGGTCCAGTTCCATCACGTAACGCAGGTCGGAGCCGCGCCGAGGACGACCGCCACCGCGGCCGCCGCCGAAAATGTCGCCAAAAATATCGCCGAAAATGTCGCCGACATCAGCGCCGTGGAAGCCGCCGCCGCGACCGCCGCCCGCGCCCTGCTCGAACGCGGCATGCCCGTACTGGTCGTACATCGCGCGCTTCTGCTTGTCGCAGAGAATCTCGTAGGCCTCCTTGGCCTCCTTGAATTTCTCCTGCGCGTCGGCATCCGGATTGCGGTCCGGGTGGTACTTCATCGCCAGCCTGCGGAAGGCTTTCTTGAGGTCGTCTTCGCCGGCGGTCTTTTCGACGCCGAGGATTTCGTAGTAGTCGCGCTTGGCCATAGTGATATTTGCCGCGATGCCGGCAATCCCCTGGTTTCGATTTCATTGCCTGAATAAGCAAAACGGACAGCCGTTCGGACTGTCCGTCTTGTCTTCAGCGGGATAGCGTATTACTTCTTGTCGTTGACTTCGGTGAACTCGGCGTCGACAACGTCGTCCTGCGCCGCGCGGCCGGTGTCGGCCGCCTGGGCCTGCGGACCGGCATCGCCGCCCTGGCCCTGCGCCGCAGCGAACAGCGGCTGCGCGACTTCCTCGAGCTTGGTCGTACGCGAATCGATCGCGGCCTTGTCGTCGCCCTTCATCACCTTCTCGAGATCGCTCAGCGCTTCCTCGATGCGGCCGATGTGATCGGCGACCTTGCCGCCGTGCTCCTTGATCGCGTCGCACGTCGCGTGGACCAGCTGGTCCGCCTTGTTGCGTGAGGCGATCAGCTCATGGAACTTCTTGTCTTCTTCCTTGTTGGCTTCCGCATCGCGGACCATGCGCTGGATCTCGTCGTCCGACAGGCCCGAGCTGCCCTTGATCTCGATGCGCTGTTCCTTGCCGGTGTTCTTGTCCTTGGCCTGCACATGCAGGATGCCGTTCGCGTCGATGTCGAAGCCGACTTCGATCTGCGGCGTGCCGCGGCGTGCCGGCTCGATGCCGGACAGGTCGAACTTGCCGAGCGACTTGTTCGCGCTGGCGCGTTCGCGCTCGCCCTGCAGCACGTGCACAGTGACCGCAGTCTGGTTGTCGTCGGCCGTGGAGAAGATCTGCGAGGCCTTGGTCGGAATCGTCGTGTTCTTCTCGATGAGCTTGGTGAACACGCCACCGGCCGTCTCGATACCCAGCGACAGCGGGGTGACGTCGAGCAGCAGCACGTCCTTCACGGTGCCGCCCAGCACGCCGCCCTGGATCGCCGCGCCAACCGCGACGGCTTCATCCGGGTTGACGTCCTTGCGCGGTTCCTTGCCGAAGAAGTCCTTCACCGCTTCCTGCACCTTCGGCATGCGGGTCATGCCGCCAACCAGGATCACTTCGGTGATATCGGCCATGCGCAGGCCGGCATCGTTGAGCGCGATGCGGCAAGGTTCGATGGTCTTCTTGACCAGGTCGTCCACCAGCGCTTCGAGCTTGGCGCGCGTGAGCTTGATGTTCAGATGCTTCGGACCCGACGCGTCCGCCGTCACGTACGGCAGGTTGACTTCGGTCTGGTGCGAGGACGACAGCTCGATCTTTGCGCGCTCGGCCGCGTCCTTCAGGCGCTGCAGTGCGAGCGGATCGTTGCGCAGGTCGATGCCCTGGTCCTTCTTGAATTCCTCGACGAGATAGTCGATGACGCGCTTGTCGAAGTCTTCGCCGCCGAGGAAGGTGTCGCCGTTGGTCGCAAGCACCTCGAACTGCTTCTCGCCGTCGATCTCGGCGATCTCGATGATGGACACGTCGAACGTGCCGCCGCCGAGGTCATAGACCGCGATCTTCTTGTCCTTGCCGCTGCCGGCCTTGTCCAGGCCATAAGCCAGCGCCGCCGCGGTCGGCTCGTTGATGATGCGCTTGACTTCCAGACCCGCAATGCGGCCGGCGTCCTTGGTCGCCTGGCGCTGCGAATCGTTGAAGTAGGCAGGCACGGTGATCACAGCTTCGGTGACAGGCTCCCCGAGGAAATCCTCGGCCGTCTTCTTCATCTTCATGAGGACTTTGGCCGAGATTTCCTGTGGCGACAGCTTCCTGCCATCGCTGGTCGCGACCCAGGCGTCGCCGTTGTCGTGCGCGACGAT
>JAAFHE010000282.1 GCA_013298265.1 Lysobacterales bacterium
CGGCGCAGGAGGGTGCGCCGAACGCCCGCATGCAGGCCGTGCTCGCGGCGCGGCCGGCGCAGCCCCGGCCGCTGGCGCCGATGCATGCGACGCCCTGCATCAATGGCCTGGCCGGCGGCACGTATCCGTGTTCCAACATCGACCTGCTCTCGTTCACGCCGCTGGCGACCTTCGCCGCCGGCAGCACGAACAGCCTGTGGGGCTGGACCGATCCCACCACGCAGATCGAGTACGCGCTGGTCGGCGCCGACAACGGCCTGGCCCTGTTCGAGCTGTCCGATCCGACCCATCCGAAATACCTCGGCAAGCTGCCGAGTCACACGGGCAGTTCGATCTGGCGCGACGTGCGCGTCTACGCCGACCACGCCTTCGTCGTCAGCGACAACAACGGCGCGCATGGCCTGCAGGTCTTCGACCTGACCCGCCTGCGTGGCGTGACCACGCCGCAGACTTTCACCGACGACGCCTTCCGCGGCGACTTCGGCCGCGGCCACACCATCGCGATCAACGAGGCGACCGGGTTCGCCTATGTTGCCGGCAGCGATACCTGCCCGGCGCCGACCGCGACCGGCGCGCTGCGCGTCTACGACATCCACACGCCGGACAATCCTGTCTTCGTCGGCTGCGTGCCGGCCGGCGGTTATACCCACGAAACCCAGTGCTTCAATTACACCGGCCCGGATACGGCGCACCAGGGCAAGGAAATCTGCCTCAACGCGAACGGCCCGACCAAGCGGCTGGCCATCGTCGACGTCACCAGCAAGGCGGCGCCGGTCACGCTGTCGTCGCTGGCCTATACCGGTGCGGCCTATCCGCACCAGGCCTGGTTCAGCGCCGACCAGCGCTATGCGCTGCTCAACGACGAACTCGACGAAAGCCAGTTCGGCCACAATGCGCGCACGTTGGTGTTCGACCTGCTCGACCTCGATGCGCCCGTGCTGGTTGGCCACCATGAGCATGCGCTTGGCGTGATCGACCACAACCTCTACGTGCACGGGCAGTATGTCTACGAGTCCAACTACGAGGCCGGCCTGCGCATCCTGCGCCTGGACAACCTGTCGCAGGCGAAGATGACCGAGGTCGCCTATTTCGACGGGTTCCCGGCCAGCAACAACGCCGAATTCAACGGCAACTGGAACAATTACCGCTTTCCTGGCAGCGGCAACGTGATCATGACCGGCATCGACGAAGGCTTCTTCGTCCTTGAGCCGCACCTGTGCAGCGCGCCGGCCGCGCCGACCGCGCTGAGCGCGACCGGATCGGGCAGCCAGCAGGTCAGCCTCGGCTGGACCGGATCCGGTACGAGCGGCGCGATCTGGAATGTCGAGCGCGCGCAGGGTGGCTGCGGCGGCGCGTTCGCCACGGTCGCCAGCGGCCTGACCACGCCGAGCTTCACCGATACCGGCGTGTCCGGCCAGGTGACCTACGGCTACCGCGTCGTGGAAACGACCGCGAACGGACAATGCGCGTCGCTGGCCTCGGCCTGCGTCGAAACCCAGACCACCGGCGCCTGCACCGCGCCGCCGCTGTTCAACGGCGTGGCCAGCATCGGTAATCCGAATACATCGTCCTGCCGCCTTGACCTGGGCTGGAACGCGGCCACGCCGGCCTGCGGCGGACCGGCGCGCTATTCGATCTATCGCGGCGATGGTGCCGGTTTCGCGCCTGCCGCCGGCAATCGCATCGCCAGCGGGGTCAGTGGCAACGGCTATGCCGATACCGGCGTCGTCGGCGGTGCCAACCGCTACTACGTCGTGCGCGCGGTCGACATGGCCAACGGTGTGGAGGACGGCAACGGCATCGAACTGGCGGGCTTTGCGACCGGGCCGCTGCAGGACGGTACTTTCGCCTCGGGTGCCGAACCGGGCGAGCCGCCCTTCGACACCTCGGTCGCCGGCGTCGTCGAAGTCGTCAACGCGCCCGAACACGCCGGCTGGCATACCGCGACCACGCGCAAGCGCAGCGGCGCGCAGAGCTTCTGGTCGACCTCGGCCAACAACCTCTGCGTCTCGCTGGTCAGCCAGAACCTCAATCTCACGGCCGGGCAGAGTGCGCAGCTGTCGTTCTGGAGCGCCTGGGACATCGAGGCCGGCAGGGACGGCGGCGTCGTCGAAGTGTCCGCCGACAGCGGCACGACCTGGACGCGGCTGACGCCGGCCGGCGGCTATCCGTCCACGATCACGAACGGCGGCACGATCTGCGGCATCGCCCAGGGCTCCGGCGCGTTCACCGGAATCAATCACCTGACCACCTGGACCCAGTCCCAGATCAATCTGTCCGCCTACGCCGGCCAGACCGTGCAGTTGCGCTGGCTTTACCGCACCGACCAGAGCACGGCGCGGCAGGGCTGGTTCGTCGACGACATTGCGCTGACGCATGCGCAGGTGCCGGGGCCGTGCACGGTCGGCGGTGACGCGATCTTCGCCAGCGGGTTCCAGCCCTGAGCAGTGCGCCGGCATGGCTTCGCTGCGCCGGCGCGCCCGTCTACCGATAGTTTGCTCAGATCTTCCAGTACCAGCGCCGCCGGTGCAGCGCGAGGGCGACCAGCCACCACACGGCGACGATCGCACAGGCCCAGGCCAGCGAGGCGGTGCGTGCGCCGGCCAGCGGCGTGAGCCAGCTCGCGAACGCGTGTTCGTAGAGCCAGCGGTCGGCGCCGAGCGCGGCGAGCACGCAGACCATGAGCCAGGAACCGGCGTAGGCGAGGATGGCGTTGAGGCCGAGGGCGCGGCCGGGCAGCCAGGTCTTGTGTCGGTCCACGAGCACATGCGTGCCGGCGAGCAGCAGCAGCGCCACGCCGCCGGTCCACAGCACGTAGCTCGGCGTCCATAGCGCCTTGTTGAACGGCTGGATGAAACTGGCGGCAAAGCCGAGCAGGGCGAAGGCGAAGCCGCCGCGCAGCAGTGCGGAAACCGCGCCGCTGCGTAGCCAGCTGCCGGCGCGCAGGCCAAGCAGCGTGCTCGCGATGGCACCGAGGGTGCTGAGCACGCCTTCCGGATCGAAGGCGCGGCCGCTGGCCGCGTCGAACTGGTAGGCGTGGCGGCCGAGCAGCGCGCTGTCGATGCGCAGGTTCAGCGATGCGTCCTGGGCGATGCCGCCCCAGGCCAGCAGCACGGCATAGCCGAGCAGCAGCGCCGCGAACAGCAGCCACTGGGCGCGCGGCCGCAGGTATAGCGCCACGGGTCCGGCCACAGCGATGCACAGGCCGATGCGCTGCAGTACGCCGAGGAGCCGGAAACTGCGCTCGGGAATCAGCAGCGCGGCGGCAACATGCAGCAGCAGGCCCAGCGCGACGATGCGCAACGCGCGCAGCAGGATCGTACGGTTCAGCGCCGCGGCCGGCCGACCGTGTTCGATCTGCGGTTCGAGTGCGAGCCCGAGCGAGACTCCGGCAATAAAAAGGAACAAGGGGAAAATGTAGTCGGCGGCGTTGCAGCCGTGCCAGGCGGTGTGTTCGAGCCAGGGATAGACCTGGTTCCAGTCGCCGGCGTTGTTGACCAGCAGCATGGCCGCGACGGTCAGGCCGCGCAGGATGTCGACCGAGGCGAAGCGCGGCGGGGCGGTCATTGCAATGCGGGCGTTCATGCGCGGGTTCCGACCGAAACGCCGGCGAGATTCGCATACCGTGGCGGTGCCGTCAGCCTTGCTCATGCGCCAACGAAAACGCCGCGCAGGTCACCTTGCGATGACGTGCGCGGCGCAAATCCGTTTCTACTGCCTCCCCCCAGCGCGATCCGCTGGCAGAGAGGGCTTATAGCAGTGTCAGCGCGGGCTGCGCGGACCGCGATTGCCGCCGCTGGGGCCACGGCCGCCGGCACCGACACCGGCACCGGCAGCACCGCCACCGGCGCCTCGTCCACCGGCGCTGCTGGAGCGACGTCCGGTCTGCGCTGCACCGCCGCCGCCGCCACGACGCTGGTCCTTGCCGGCGTGGTGTTTGCCGCCGCCGTTGGGCTGCGCGGCTGCGGACGGGGCGCGACGCTGCCGGCCCGGCTTGCCGGCGCGCTGGGCGTCGGTACCGGTGCGCAGCGGGATCTTCGGTTCGAAGCCGGCCACGACGGCGACGTCGAGTTCGCGCTTGAGCAGGCGCTGGATCTCGTTGAGCAGGCCCTGCTCGTCACGGCTGACCAGCGACAGTGCGAGGCCGGTGCAGCCCGCGCGGCCGGTGCGGCCGATACGGTGCACATAGTCGGCGGCGACCATCGGCAGGTCATAGTTGATCACGACGGGTAGCTGGTCGATGTCCAGCCCGCGCGCGGCGATATCGGTTGCGACCAGCACGTTGATGCGGCCGTCCTTGAAATCCTTGAGCGCGCGCTGGCGCGCGTTCTGGCTCTTGTTGCCGTGGATCGCATCAGCCTTGAAGCCGGCCTGGCAGAGCTGCTTGGCGAGGCGGTCGGAACCGTGCTTGGTGCGGCCGAAGACCAGGGTCTGGCGGCGGCTGTCCTGGGCCAGCAGCTCGATCAGCACGTCCTTCTTGCGGTCGTTGTCGACCGCGTACACGAGGTGCTCGACGCTCGGAGCGGCGCTGTTCTGCTGCGCGATCTGGACCTGGGCCGGGTTGTTGAGCATGTCGGTCGCCAGCGCGCGGATGTCGTCGGCATAGGTCGCCGAGAACATCAGGTTCTGGCGCTGGCGCGGCAGCTGGCCGAGGATTTTCTTGATCGCCGGCAGGAAGCCCATGTCGAGCATGCGGTCGGCTTCGTCGAGGACGAGGATCTCGATGTCGCGCAGGTTCAGCGTGCGCTGGTCGAGATGATCGATCAGGCGGCCCGGCGTGGCGACGATGATGTCCATGCCGCGGCGCAGCGCCATCACCTGGCCGCCCATGCCGACGCCGCCGAAGATGGTGGTGGAACTGAAGCGGATGTTCTTGCCGTAGGCGCGGATGCTGTCATGCACCTGCACGGCGAGTTCGCGTGTCGGGGTCAGCACCAGCGCGCGGATCTTGCGCGGCTGGTTGGGCTTGAGCGCGCCGTCCGGGTAGAGGCGCTCAAGCATCGGCAGCGCGAACGCGGCGGTCTTGCCGGTGCCGGTCTGTGCGCCGGCGAGCAGGTCGCGGCCGGCCAGGACCAGCGGAATGGCTTCGAGCTGAATCGGCGTGGGCGTCGTATAGCCCTGTTCGTTCAGCGCGCACAGCAGAGCGGGCGACAGCCCAAGGGTGTCGAAAGACATGGAAAAGCTCCTAAATTGAAGACCCAGAGCGTTCCCGACGGCCATCCAGGGCCATACATCCGCGCTGCAGGTAAAGATTTTTGACGGCGGGCGCAGGCGCGCTGCCGTGTCGTCGTGAAGGGCCGGTGGAGGGAGAAAATCTGAAGACGTGGCCGGCGCACGGAAGGCGCCTGCTGCGTCACGTCAGGTATCCGGAAGGGAAGCCGGAGGGTCCACACGAGAACGCGCGGACTATACGCGAATCGCATGTCGAATGCGAATGCCGGGACGTACCAACGCGCTAGGTGTCCTGTTAACACCGACGAGAAGTTGTCCTGGCAGGCGGAGTCAGCTCCCCCAGCAGACGATCCAATGCGTCCCGATACCGCCGGCTCCCGGTAACTGGCGTCCCATCCTTCAGAATCGCCACGAAGTCGCCGTTGAATAGCGGCTGCAGCTCAAGGACGCGCCCGATCGCGACGATCGCCGAGCGCGAAATGCGCGCGAAGCGCTCGGGATCGAGGCGTGCTTCGAGGTTCGCCATCGTCTCGCGCAGCAAATGCATTTTCGAGCAGGTGTGCACTTCGACGTAGTTTCCGGCTGCCTCGAAGCGATCGACGTCGCCGACGTCGACCAGCGTCGTGCAGCCGGAAACTACGTCGAAG
>JAAFHE010000283.1 GCA_013298265.1 Lysobacterales bacterium
AACCGTCATCCAGCGACACACAAACCCCACGCCAACTCCAAGGAGAACACCATGTCCATCGCCAACGTCCTCTACCGCGCCCAAGCCCAGGCCACCGGCGGCCGCGACGGCCAGGCCAGCTCGGCCAACAACGCACTCAGCGTCAAGCTGTCCACGCCGCGTGAGCTCGGCGGCGCCGGCGGCGACGGCACCAATCCCGAGCAACTGTTCGCCGCGGGCTACTCGGCCTGCTTCATCGGCGCGATGAAATTCGTCGCCGGCCAGCAGAAGATCGCACTGCCCGCCGATACCCGCATCGAAGGACTGGTCGGCATCGGCCAGATCCCGCAAGGCTTCGGCATCGAAGTCGAACTGCGCATCTCGCTTCCGGGCCTGCCGCACGAACAGGCGCAGGCACTGGTCGACGCCGCGCACCAGGTCTGCCCGTACTCCAACGCGACGCGCGGCAATATCGACGTGACGCTGACGCTGGTCTGAACCTCTTCGTATTTCCACAGGCGCTGCGGCGGCCGGCCCGCCGCAGCGCCTCCCTCAGCCAACCCACTCATCGAGCGTCCACGACGGTGTTGAGGACAACCGGCGCACTGTCACACCGGTGCGCGCAACATGTGCCAGGACAGGCGTATCGGCGACCGTAACAAAAGGCATACGAGACATCCGAGCCGGGCACACACGCCTCAGTCCTGCTTTCTGCGCTCCGGGGCCGTCGGCGCAATGGCTTGTGAACCCAGTCGCGCAAAAGCGCTGCGCAATTCACTGCTCGACAGTGCTGCCTGCGGCTCGCCAGAGGGCGCGGCTCCGATTTCCGGCAGCCCCTTGTTCTTCAGTGCGGCATTGAGCTTGCTCAGCGGCCCATCACTGAGTTTCGCGTACTCGGCCTCGACTTCGTCGAGCTCGCGCTTGAGAACACGGTAGCGCTCAAGCTGATACGGAGCGGGCGCGCCCTCATACGACATGATGGCGCCGTAGAGCATGTCCGTGTGCTCGCGAATCCGCTCCTCGCCAGTGATCGCCCCACCTTCCTTCGTTGCGACGATCTTCTTGCGCACGGCATCGGCGGCGGCGGCGAACTGTTCGAGATCGGCGCGCAGGGCGTCGTTCTTTTCCAGCTTGGAGATGGTCTCTTCGGCCAAGCCGCGGGCATGCACGATACGCGCGCTGAGGTCGGTCATCTGGCCGAACAACGCGTGTACATCCATCGCAGCGTCGAACTGCGCCTGGCGATCGGCGATGGTGAAGTCGGCGCGCCGGTCCAGCCCTATGTCGACCTTGTGCTCATACACCTGCTTGCCCTTGGTCAGCCGCACGGTATAGGTGCCGGGTACGACGCGCGGCCCCTGCAGCGAGTTGAACGCGACCTGCGCGGCCTTCGGCGTCCGCGGCGCCGCGACACGCATGGACCAGCTCACCCGGTTGATGCCGCGCCGCTTGCTGGCCGGAATGGTGTCGACCAGCTTTCCCTGCGCATCGAAGATTTCCAGCTTCATCGCACCGAACAGATGCCGGCTGCGCTGGTAGTAGGTGATCACCGCCCCACCCTGAGGGTTCTGTCCCGTGAACTTGGCATCGCCTTCGGACCAGCCTCCGACGCCGCCAAAGCGCTGCTGCACCGGGCTGGATTCCAGGAACGTAGCCTCCGCAGCCAGCACGGAATCACTGAGCTGGCGCAACGGTGTGATGTCGTCGATGACCCAGATGCCACGGCCATGGGTGGCCAGGATCAGATCGTTTTCCCGCTGCTGGCTTACGATGTCGCGGACCGCGACGCTGGGGAAATCCCCGCCCTTGAACTCGGCCCAACGCCGGCCTGCATCCGCGCTGATCCACAGGCCCAGCTCGGTGCCGATGAACAGCAGGCCGGGCTTCACCGTGTCCTCCTTGATTACATGAGCATAGCCACGCAGACCCTGCGCAGGCCCTGCGATACGCGTCCACGATTTGCCATAGTCGGTGGTCCGGTACGCGTAGGCTTCCATGTCGCCGAAACTGTGGCGGTCGAAGGTCGCATACGCGGTGGCGGCGTCAAAGCGGCTGGCTTCGATCGAAGACACCCAGGAACGGGCGGGCAGCCCCTTGATGTTCTGCACGACGTTGGTCCAGCTCTTCGCACCGTCACGGCTGATTTGCACATTGCCATCGTCCGTGCCGACCCAGATGGTCCGCGCGTCCTTGGGCGACTCACTGATCGTGTAGATGGTCGTGTGCATTTCCGCGGAACTGTTGTCCACGGTAATGCCGCCGGACAATTCCTGCTGCTGCTTGCTGCTGTCGTTGGTAGTCAGGTCCGGCGAAATGCGCTCCCAGTTCTGACCGTGATCGCGGCTGCGGAACAGGAACTGCGCACCGACGTACAAGGTTCCAGGTTCGTTGGGACTGAGATGGATCGGTGTGTTCCAGTTGAAGCGCAGCTTCTCCAGGTAACCGGCCTTAGGCTGTATATCGCGGGCGGCACGTGTCTTGCGATTGATGCGCGCAATGTTTCCACCCTGATACTCGGCGTACACATAGTCGGGATCGGACGGATCGGCAAACACCCAGAAGCCGTCACCGCCGTAGATGTTTTCCCAGCGATCATTGGTAATGCCGCCGGGAAACTCCGAATCACCGATCCAGGAGCTGTTGTCCTGCAGGCCGCCGTAGACCTGATAGGGATCCTGCGCGTCCACACTCACATGGTAAAACTGTGAAATTGGCAAGTTTTCGCTTTTCCACCAGCGATTGCCACCATCAAAGGATGTCCATAGCCCGCCATCGTCACCGCCGATCACATGCTGCGTGTTTGTGGGATTTATCCACAGGTCATGCCAGTCGCCATGGGCGCCGCCGCCCGCCCCCGAGAAGCTTTTGCCGGCGTCGTCGGAGACGATCAGGCCAAGATTCATCTTGAACACCCGATCCGGGTTCACCGGATCGACGACGAGCTTGGCGAAGTAGAACGGCCGCCAGACCATGAACTGGCTCTTGTCGCGCGCCTCGAAGGTCTTTCCGGCGTCGCTGGACACGTACAGGCCCGAGTCGACGCCCTCCACAAAGGCATAGACGCGGTTCGGATCCGACGGAGCAATCTGCACCTCGACGCGGCCCCAGGGTTTACCCGGCAAGCCCGGACTGCGTTCCCCGTTCAATTCGGTCCAGGTCTTGCCGCCGTCGCTGCTGCGGAACAGCGCGCTGCCGCTCGGCGCTTCGGGGCCTTCGCCGCCGGAACGGAACGTCCAGCCCTTGCGCCGGAAGTCCCACAGCCCTGCATAGATCAGGTCGGGGTTCTTCGTGTCCATGCTCAGGCCGGAGCAGCCCGTCGACAAGTTGCCACCCTTGAGGATCAGCTCCCAGTTCTTGCCGCCATCGGTGGTCTTGTAGAGTCCGCGCGCGCTGGAGTCGCTCCACAGTTTTCCTGGCACGCAGGCGTACACGCTGTCGGCCCGGCGCGGGTCGACAATGATCTGACTGATGCGTTCGGAGTCCGGCAGGCCCGCGTAACTGAAACTCTCGCCGCCATCGGTGGACTTGTAGACGCCGTTGCCGACAGAAACGGAATTGCGCGTCCAGCTCTCGCCGGTACCGACCCATAGGTTCTTTGGGTTCGACGGGTCCAGCGCGAGCGCGCCGATCGATTGCACCGGCTGCTGGTCAAAAATCGGCTTGAAGGTCGTGCCACCGTCGCTGGACTTCCAGACGCCGCCACTGGCGGCGCCGACGTAGAGCGTGGTCTTGCCGTCTGGATTGTTGTGCGCCGCAATCGCGGCGATTCGACCGCTCATGGCCGCCGACCCGATGTTGCGTGCACCGAGACCGGACACCGTGCCGCTGTCGAACCGCAGCGCCGGGACGGACTCAACCGCATATGCAGCACTGGCGAAAAGAGCGATCACGAGAGTAATCAGGGATTTCGTCTTCATGGCTTTCGTCCCTTACTTCGCGGCGGGATAGGCGAACAGGAAATCGTCGAGCGCCACGTTGGCCTCGGCCTTCTGGATCGTGATCTTCTGATCCTTCGGCTGCCCTTTGCGGCCCGATTCGATCGAGAACGGCAGGTATACGCCCGCCACCTGCTCGTAGTTGCCCAGGTCGTTTTCCTGCTCGAACTCGACCCCGCGCACGGTCGTCAGCGTGCTGCTGCGGATCTCCAGGAAGTAGTCGGGATCCAGGTAGACGTACTGGGTATCGCCGTCGGCCAGCCTGATCTTGATCTTGTGCGCCGATGTACCGTCGACGTCCTGTGTCCCCATGTATTCCACTTTGTGGCCTTTGTCGCGCCAGTCGACGAGCGGTCCATCGAAGTCGGCGGCCTGGGCCAGGCCCTTGGCCTGGTCTGCGGCAAGCCGCTCCGGATCCTTGCGCCCCTGGAACGGCTGTATCTGCCAGGCATCCTTGCCATCCCAGGCAGTCACGGCGGTCAGGCCTTGCAGTGATGCCTCAGTTCGGTAGCCGCCACCACGGCGGTGAAATTGAACATAGCCAAGTTCGAAAGAGGAGTCGCCTCCGTCAATCTTCAGACTCCCTTCGAATCTGAGCGATCGGATGGCCCGGAGCTTGTCGATTCCGCCGCGCGCGTGAATGTTTTTTTCGATGAGCTCGGATACGGTCGGCGACTGAGCGGACGCAGCTATCGACTGGATGAACAACAACGCAAACACAACACAACGTAGAGCCATTTCAGATCTCCAGTTACTCCGACTATCAGGTTGTTGAGAAAGCAGCAGAAACTCCCTTCTCAACCGAACGTCCGACGCTGCAAACCAGTCCTCAATGACGGCCTTGGTGTCGACGTAGCGCCACCCGCTCCAGGCATAAGGCCATCGCACCCTACCTGCTGCCGTACCGACGCGGGCCTGCTCGGTTTCGCCCTCGTCGTCGTGGGCTTCCGTACTGCCCCGACATGGCAGACACCGGGCAATGCGATAGCTATCACGATGACGCGAAACGAAGGGGCCGGAACGGCTACATCGGGTGAAGTATGCGTAAGACACGGCGCCGCAGGATCATCGTTCTTGAATTAGTAATGTTATGTTATAACATAACTACTCGAGTCGCCATGCCTGGGACTCGTCAGCGACCACTGTCATCTCGTCAACAAGGATAGGTCCATGCTCCACGCGCAGCTTCCCGCCGGCCGTGAACGGCTGCCAGTCACCGTATTGTCAGGCTTTCTCGGTGCCGGCAAGACCACGCTGCTCAATCAGGTGCTCCGCAATCGCGAAGGCCTCAAGGTTGCCGTCATCGTGAACGATATGAGCGAAATCAATATCGACGCGGCCCTGATCAAGGACGCGGGAGCCGAGCTGAGCCGGACCGAGGAGACACTGATCGAGTTCAGCAATGGCTGCATCTGCTGCACGTTGCGCGATGACCTGATGAGGGAAGTGAAGCGGCTGGCCGACGAGGCGCGCTTCGACTATCTGCTGATCGAATCTACAGGCGTCTCCGAGCCCATGCCGGTGGCGGCCACCTTCGAGGTACGCGACGAGAGCGGATTCAGTCTGGCCGATGTGGCGAGGCTGGACACCCTGGTGACCGTCGTCGACGGCGTTCACTTCGTCGATCAATTTACCTCGACGCAACGGCTCGCCGATCGCGGCCTTGCAGACAGTGACGATGACCGCAGCATCGTCACTCTGCTCGGAGACCAGATCGAGTTCGCCGACGTCATCGTCATCAGCAAGTGCGATATCGCTGACCCGGACAAATTGGACACCACCAAAGCGGTGCTCCGGGGACTCAATCGTGATGCACGGATTCTCGAATCCAGCCACGGGGACTTGCCGTTGGGTGCAATCCTGGATACCCAGCTGTTCGATTTCGATCGAGCACGCACAGC
>JAAFHE010000284.1 GCA_013298265.1 Lysobacterales bacterium
CGGCCCTCGTCGCCTTCCGGCAGCCGCAGCAGCAGATGCCCGCCGCTCTCGACCCAGCTCATGAGCGTTTCGGACTGCGCATCGGTCAGGTTGCGCACGTCTATGTCGAGCAGCACCGCGTCCCCAGGCTGCAGCGCCATCGCTGCGAGATTCAGGTCGCCGCGGCTGCTTGCCTCGAGGTTGCGCGCCTGCAAGGTCTTCTTCAGCGCGAGTAGCGGGTTGTAGCGCGCCTCGCCGCGCGGCGGCAGGTCGATCTCGCGCTCGACGCGCTGGTACGTGGTCAGGAACCAGAACACGATGAGGCCGAGCAGCAGGCTGGCCACGCCGCCGATGATGAGATTGCGCCGCATCATGCGCTCGTGCTCCGCGGCGCCGACCAGGCGCCGAGCAGGCTTTCGACATCGCGGGTGCTCGGCAGCCGCTGCGCAT
The DNA here is from genome assembly GCA_013298265.1 of Lysobacterales bacterium. Taxonomy (GTDB): domain Bacteria; phylum Pseudomonadota; class Gammaproteobacteria; order Xanthomonadales; family Rhodanobacteraceae; genus Tahibacter. The sequence goes on from JAAFHE010000284.1 coordinate 430, forward strand.
AGGCCGCGGCCTGCCAGCAGCGCACGATCTGCGCGAACAGGTCGGCGTAGCCGGTATCGGCGAGGCGGCGCGAACGGCGCAGGCATTCGGCTTCGGTCGCGCCTGGCGGCAGCGATGTGCCGAGGGCTTCGTCCAGGCGCAGCACGGCGGCGCGGTACAGCAGCGCGAGCGCAGCACGGGGCTGGCCCTGCTGCCACAGCGCGCGCACCGCGCCGGGCACGTCGTCGGGTAGCGGGTCGGGCAGCGCGATGTCATGCACTTCCAGTGCGTCGGGCTTGCGCTCGCGCTCGAAGCGATCGCTGATCCACGGCAGCCACAGCCGGTGATAGCGCACGAGCAGGGCGATCAGCAGCGCGACGAGGATCCACAGCATGTTCTCGGCGACGAACGCAAGCACCGCGCCAAACGATTCGATCCACAGGCGCATGGACGACTTGTCCAGCGTCATGTCGGCCTCTTTCCGGGTCTTGTCGCGCAGCTCCCAGACCTGCTGCGTGGCCTTGGGGCTAAGGTCCGGATCGGCGTAGGCCTGCCTGACCGATTGCTCGAAGTTCTCGCCGTCGCCGAGGTACCGTCCGGCGAACACCCGGCGCAGGCTCTGCGGCGGCGCGTCGCCGATGTCCTCGGCGGCTGTCTCGGCCGCGGCTCCGCCGACCGCGTCGACCGCCGGCGTCGCCGCAGTCTCTTCGGCGCGCGCGGCAGTGACGAGCAGCAGGCCGCCGAACAGCAGTGGCAACAGCGCGGCCGCGGTGCCGGCCAGACGCGCGGCGAGGCGGCGGAACGCGAGCTCCACGTCCCAGGCCTCGAGCTGCGTACGCCGGTTCAGATACAGGCCGAAGCCCGCGCCGACATAGAACGGTTCGATCAGGCTCATGGCGATCCAGCCGACGAGATTGCCGAGGCACTGGCTCCATACCGGCGGATTCTCGAACAGCGTCAGCCAGAACTGCTGCGCAGCTTCGCTGAAGAATTCGATCGGCACGAACATCAGCGCAAGCGCGAGCACCGAGAACGACAGCATGAACTCCATGTTCACCGCGAGCAGCGTGGTCAGCATGCTCGTCCCGCTGGCGGCGCGCTGCAGCACGCGCACGCGCTCGCGCCGCCGCGGACCGGTGAGCCCTTCAAGCAGGTCGACCGGAAGCAGCAACGAACGAGACGGATGCAGGCGGCGCCAGGTCAGCCAGCCGAACATGCTGCGCCAACCCCAACTGCGCTGCGCGCGCACCGCCTCGCCGACACCAGGCGTCGCGCCGAACACGGCGCGCGAAAGGATGTACAGCGGCACGCGGTCGAACACGGGCTTGAGCCACCAGAACAGCAAGGTCGCAATCCACACCTGGTCGATCAGCGCAGCGCCGAGATTCAGCAGCACAACCACCGGCAGCGTGACCAGGATCCACGCGCGCCAGATCGTGCCCGCGTGCCGGCGCACCAGCGCGATGCCGAGATCGGTCGCTTCCCAGTTCGAACGCGGCCGCAGGGCGACCGTCAGGCCTTCAAGCCGCATGCGCGACCCCGCGACCGCCACGCCAGAGCCATAGCAGGATCAGTACCCAGAGCAGACCGCCGACGCCGAACTTGACCGGGTCGGGCATCCAGCCGATCGACGACCAGAACGCTTCCACGAACGCCGCGAACACCAGCATGCCGAAGATGCCCAGCGCGAGCTTGGCCATGTCGATGCCAGCCTCGACGAAGGCGCGGCCGCGGCTGCGCCGGCCCGGCGCGATCAGCGCCATGCCCAGCTGCAGGCCAGCGCCGCCGGAAATCACGATCGCGAGCAGTTCCGGCGCCGAATGCCCGGCGACGAAACGCCAGAACGGCCCGCCGTAGCCGATCGCGGTCAGGTGCCCGGCCACGCCGCCGAGGAACAGGCCGTTGAACAGCAGCACGTAGACCGAGCCGATGCAGGCGAAGAAGCCGGCCGCAATCGTGCGGAAGCCGATGCTCACGTTGTTGAGAATGTAATAACCGAACATTTTTACATCGCTGCCGCTCTCGCGACCAAGCTTGGCGTCGGCATTGGCCGGGTCGTACATGGCCTCGAAGCGTGCCAGTTCGCCCGCGTCGAACAGCGAGTGGGCGAATTCCGGACGGTACTGCATCGCCACGATGACGCCGATGAAGCTGCCGAAGAACAGCACCGCGGCGATGCCCATGGCGCGTCCGTGGTGCCGCACCAGACGTGGGAAGTCGGCACCGAAGAACTCGATCACGGCCTGCCAGCGCGGCGCAGGCGGCCGGTACAGCACGAGATGGCCGCGATGGACCAGGTCCTGCAGCCGGTCGATCAGCAGCACGCTGTAGCCGCGCCGCTGGGCAAGCGCCAGATGCTGGCAGACGCGCCGGTACATGGCCGGGAACTCAAGATCGCCGAACAGCCCGTCGGCATCGCGCCCGCGCTGCTTGGCGCTCGGACGCGTGCGCTTGACCAGCCACTGGTCCAGCGCACTCCATTCCGCGTCGTGCCGTGCCTGGAAAACTTCCTGTTTCATGCGCTCACTGCCGTCCGAGGAAACTGCTGGCCATGCCGAGCAGGCGCTGCACGGCGACCGCGCCACGCGCCTGGGTTAGCTGCGGCAGCAGGTTGGCGAGTTCCTGCTGGCGTTCGGGTGTGAGCTGCCGGGCGCGTTCGGCGAACGCGACGATCGCGCCCTGCTCGGCCGCCGGCAGCAGCAGCGGCGCCTGCACTGCCGGCACGTCCGGAGCGGTGCTGTGGCCGTGGGGGCTGTCGACATGGACGACCAGTGTGCCGGCAACCATGTCGCCGAAACGGCGGCTGTTGCGGTCGATCAGGCCGGCGACCAGGCCGAAGCAGTAGAGCAGCGGCAGCATGTCGACCGTACGCATGAGGTTTCGCGCGATCGACGGCACCCAGCCAACCGGCGTGCCGTTGGCGTTGACCACGCGCAGGCCGACCGCGCGCTTGCCTGGCGTCTGGCCGTCGTGGAGCACTTCGAACGCAATCGGATAGAGCCAGAACAGCCCGAACAGCACGATCAGGTATACCGCAACGCCGAGATCGCCGAGCAGCGCGAGCGCGATGGCGAACACCCACAACACCGCCAGGCGCAGCGCGAAATCGATGGCCCAGGCGGCGGCGCGCGGCATCATGCCGGCCGGACGCAGGCGCAGCGCAATGCCCTCGGGCGTCTCCACGAGCGTCAGCGTGTCGACCGGGGCGACGGCCGGATTCGGATTCAGACGTTCACCGCGCGGCTGAAGGCCACAGACGCACCGCTGCGCGAGACGCGGCCGGTGTGAAGCGTAGGGACGGGCGGCAACGGCAGCGCTCGCGTCATACGGTTTTTCTCCCTGTTGCGGGGGACTTTAGCCGCAGGGGGCATCAGCCACAATCCGCGCCGGCCGTATCCGCATCCACGAGCGGACGCAGGTCCGGCGCGAGCGCGACGCGCTCGTCGAAGACGAAGCAATGGCCTTGATATCCCAGCCCGCCCACCTGTTCGAAGTAGCCCAGTATTCCGCCCTCGAGCTGCAGTGCCTGCGGCAGGCCGTTCTCGCGCAGCCATAGCGCCGCCTTCTCGCAACGGATGCCGCCGGTGCAGAAGCTCACGACCGCGGCATCGGCCAGCGCGGAGGACTGTCCGGCCATCGCTGCCGGCAGGTCGGTGAAGCGGTCGATCGGCAGGGTGAGCGCGCCGGCGAAGCTGCCGAAGCGCACCTCTTCGCGATTGCGCGTGTCCAGCAATACAAGGCGGCGGCCCGCGTCGTCCTGGCCCTGCGCGATCCAGCGCGCGAGATCCGCCGGCGCGACCGCGGGCGCACGGCCCTGCAGCGGATCGGCGTGATCGCGGCGGAAACTGATGATCTCGCGCTTGAGCTTGAACTTGAGCCGCGCGAACGGCGTGTGCGCGCTATGGCTTACCTTCACCGCGATGGATGCGAACCGCGCGTCGGCGCGCAACTGCGCGAGGAAGGCGTCGATGCCGGCCGCGGGCCCGGCCAGGAACACGTTGATGCCCTCGGCCGCGACGAGGACGGTGCCGCGCAGCTGCTGCGCTTGAGCACAGGGACGCAGCGTATCGATCAGCGCCTGCGGCGCGTCGATGCGGACGAAGTGATAGGCGGCGATGTTGACGATCATGCGGCCATTGTAGCCGCAGCCGCCGCCCGCCCCTCCCCCGCGACACCCGACCGCACCCGCCGAAAGACAGGGATGCGGCCGCCCCTCCCTGCCAGTGCCGCGCCTTTTCCACTTTTTTCATCATTGCCCGCAACACGCGATGCGTGGGGGCCGGCGCCGCAGGCGCGGCAGGAGAGACACGAAACGCCTGACGGTTTGCAGACGCCGCGCGGATGCGCGCGCAGACATACCAATGAATCATTCCAACCAACCGGAGAACCACCAGGGCAACCATCAGCAACGTCGTACTGAAGATCGATCCCATCATCGGCAACAAGCGCCGCAAGGTTACGGTCAGCTATGCGCTGCGCTTCAATTCACGCGAAGAGCTCGCCGGTACCGTGTTCGAGGAAAAAGTCGTGCTGCGCGGCGACGCCCCGCTCTTCGATGCCGACCGCGCATTGATCGCCGCGACCTTCATCACGGCGGCCGCCGGCACAATCAAGCGCAGCTTCACCCAGCAGGTGTCGAAGAACCACCTCGACCAGGACGGCGACACCATCATCGTCGCCATGCCCGTACTGACCCTGCGCGACGAGCGGTGTGCGCGTATCAGCCTGACGCCCTTTGCGCCGCGGTCGACGCGGGCGGACTCCGATCCGGTCAGCGCACAGTTCGGGCCGGGTGCGTGAGCGGAGCCGACGCCGTGCACGCGCGTGCCCGGCGTCGGCTCAGAACCACGCGAACTTCGCGATGAAGACCACGGCGACGACGCCGACCGCCGGCGGAATTTCGCGCCAGCGTCCGGCGAGCAGCTTGATGCCGGTATAGGTGATGAATCCGAACGCGATGCCGTGCGCGATCGAGAACGTCAGCGGCATGGCCAGCGCGCAGATCACGGCCGGCGCGGTTTCGGTCAGGTCGTCCCAGTCGATTTCGGCCAGGCCGCGGCTCATGAGGATCGCGACATAGATCAGTGCCGGCGCGGTCGCAAACGGCGGCACCGTCGCCGCGAGCGGCGACACGAACAGCGCCGCCAGGAACAGCAGCGCGACGACGACCGCGGTCAGGCCCGTGCGTCCGCCCACGGCCGTGCCGGCGGCACTCTCGATATAGGCCGTCGTCGACGAGGTGCCCAGCGCTGCACCGGCCGCGATCGCGCTGGAGTCGGCCAGCAGCGCCCGGCGCAGGCGCGGCAGACGGCCCTGTTTGTCGAGCAACCCGGCACGATGGCTCACGCCAATGAGCGTGCCGGTGGCGTCGAACAGTTCG
>JAAFHE010000286.1 GCA_013298265.1 Lysobacterales bacterium
GCTGAGAGGCATCAAATCGTACTTGTCTCGGATCTTGATATCTCAGCTAGCCCGGTCTTGATAATCCGGGAAATACAGGGAACCAAGGGGAAATAACGGGAGCCGATTTGAAACCACTTTGCGCCACAAGAAAAGGGGGCGCGGTGGTGCAGCTGGCTGGTCGGCAGCGAACGGTGACCGCCGCCGGTTGGGCGGACTAAGCCCCAACTGGCGCGACTGCGGGTAGCCCCTCGGGCAGTGAGAGAGCCGGGTCACGCATGGCGGCGATGCCGGTGTAGTGGCACGCGCCGCAGCGGCCGCCTGAGCATGCGGGGCAGTAGCTGAACTTCCACAGGGAGCGGTGCCGGAAATAGCCGGCGCCGCAGTGGTAGCACTTGATGCCGGGTTCCTCGGCGCTGCCGGCCTGGCACAAGGTGCAGCAAAACCGGCCGCACGCGTCGCATACGCCTGCGGGGCCGAACACCAAGCGGTCGTATCTGCTCATAGCTGCAGGATAGCGATGGGCGTCTCACGGGCTGATTCGCCTGGTGCGACTTAAGAGAAAAGCGACCCCTGCCGGCGGGCTAGCTCTTGGGCTTGGACCAGGCGCAGGCGGCGGTAGACGGTGTGGACCGAGACGCCCAGCTCCGTGGCCAGCGCGGCGACGTTGCCGCCGTTGGCCTGGTACTGCGCATAGAGCGCCTGATCGCGCTCGTCGATCTGCTGCATGATCCCCTGGGGGATGTAGACGGTCAGCCCGGCATGCTCGCGGCAGACGTCGACCGCGATTTGCAGGCCAATCTCCGCGGCCCGACCGGCCGGCAGCTTGAGCTCGCGTTCGAGCACGCGAGCGCCGGTGTCGGCGAAGTCCTTCACCAGGGCGGCGACCAGGTCGCGGTTACGGCTCATCGACGGGGCTCGCTGAGACTCGATCCAGCCACCGCTTTAGCTGCTCGATGATGCGCATGCTGTCGGCGTTGCTGAGATGCTGCGGCGCCAGCTCGGTGACGCCCTTGGATGCCGGCAGGTGCTTTGCAATGTAGTGGCGCAGGGCGCGATCCGACGAGATGCGGACTGCTCCTGCGCGGTGGAGCTGCGTCCAGAGGTGGCGGATCAGCGCGGCTGGCGTGCCCTTTTCGTACTGCGCGGCCGCGGCTGGGCGTTGCTGCCAGCCGCAGGCGCGCAGGTGCTTGAGTACGGCCTCGCGTCCGGCCGCGTCGAGATCCTTTGCGGAACGTACGCGCGCGACGGTCCAGAGCATGTCGCGGTACGCGGAGTCGTCACCGGTGCTGCGCAATTTGAGATCTGCGGCGGCGATATGGATCATCGCGAGTTGCTTGCCGCGGTCGCCGGAATTACTGACAGTGCGTCGACGCTGCTTCATCGCGACGGCATCCCGTTGTGCTCGACGCCGTCGAGCAGGCGGCCAGCCGTGCCTTTTCCGACATTCAAGAACGTAGCGCCGAGCTTGTCGAAATACGCCAGCTTCGACGGCGGATCCGACCGAGTGTCTTCCACGCACTCCCGGCGGATCCAGGCGCCCCATTGCTTGAAGAAATACGGTACGCCGTGGGCAGCGCACTGATCGCGTAACGAACGCGCCCAGTCCGGGTGCATGGGCCGCGCGCCTGGGCCACTCTCTCCGCCCGCCACGACCCAGTCGATACCGAGCGTAGCGCGCATCGTCGCTTCGGCTTGGTCGCGGTTGAGCGCTGCGGGGCCGCTCATCGCTTCGCGCACTGCGCTGGACATGGATTTGCCGCATCCGCATGCGCAGTACTGCAGCAACGTCACCGGGCCGAGCAGCGGCTCGCACGACAGCCAGCGCACTGCCGAGGGCGTCAGCAGCAGCGTCGGAATCCGCTCGTCGGCCCGACGCTGGTCCTCGACGCTGACGCCCAGCCAGATATTCGGCAGTGGCCAGCACAGCGTCTCTGCGATCGGGTCGTACTTCACCCGGTCGCGGATCTCGAACTCGGCGCGCGACACATAGTCCCGCATGCGCGCGGCGCGCTTCGTCAGCACTTGGAACGTGTGCTGCGGACTCCTCGCCATGACGTGGAATACCTCGTCGATCCACTCGTCTGGGACGCCCTCAGCGAATAGATCGCCGTGGGCGCACACGAAAATCCGACGTGGCCGTGTCCAGCGCAGAGGATGGTCGAGCCAGTCGCGATTGAGGCGGACGTTGCCGTTCCAGACCGGGCCGGCCTTCGTGCTCTGAGTCAACCCGACGCGCGACGGGTGATTGCGTAGTCGTGTGCCAGCCAGGCGCATCGCGTAGCAGTTGGTGCAGCCCGGCGAGATCACGCTGCAGCCGGTGACTGGGTTCCAGGTCGCATCCGTCCATTCAATGGTCGTGTGGTCGCTCATGGTTTCACCTCGTCGTTAGAAGCTTCACGCGCGCGCACTCGATCGGCGCCGAAAAGACCGAATCCAGAACGCTCGATCGCAGCGGCGCATGCCGGGTTGAGCCACGCACATTCCGTTCGGCTGTCAGCGCCGCGGCCCGCGCTGATCTGCGCGCTCGTCCTGAATAGCGTCCAGTCTTCGAGGGCGTCGGCGTAAAGACGAGACGGATAGCCGCTGAGCACGACCATGCCTTCGAGTGCGTGCACCGCCTCGATCAACTGCTGGTGATCCGAGTCCGACAGTTCGTAGCGGTACGTTCGCTTCGCAGAACCCATCTTGCGCGTGGAATGCAGATACGGCGGGTCGACGTAGTGCAGCGTGTCAGGGCCGTCGTGCTGCCGCATGACCTCCAGCGCGTCTCTGTTCTCGATCATGACCCCTTCGAACCGCAGTCCTGCCGCGGCTATCGCCTCGGGAAAGCGCGCCCACAGTTGCGACGCCGTTCCGTACTTGCGACGCATGTCGATCCGGAAACCGGTGTGCGCCTTCGAAGCACCCGCCGATCCGAAGCCCATCTGTGCGCGAACGGCGAGTCGGCGCGCGCGCTCAACATCGTCTTCAGTCGATATCCACGCCGACTCGAATTCGCCACGCGCGTACGGCGTCATGATGCAGGCGTCGATCAGCCGCGCGCGCAGTACGGGATCACGCAGAACGCGGAAAAAGTTCACCACATCGCCGTCGAGGTCGTTGTAGACCTCTGCGTAGCAGCGCGGTTTCTGGAGCAGCACGCCGGCAGCACCGCCAAAAGGCTCGACATACCGGTCGTGCGGCGGAAACTTTCCGATGATCCAAGGCGCCAACCGGAATTTGGCGCCGTGGTATCTGATTGCCGGTGCGGCAACGCCAGCGGCCGATCCGAAGGGGCATGGCCTCATGACACGCTGCGACCGACCGAGACGATCTCTGACAGAGTCACGCCAGCGCGCGTTGCGTGCACGGCGCGCTCGATCTGAGCGCGCAGCTCCCCGTTGGTGAACCCGAACTTCTCGATGACCTCGCCGCGGAAATCGGTGCGCACAACGCGCCACGCGAACGTGTACCCGTGGCGTGTTGTGCGGGCGATGACGCGGCCGTCGCTGAAGCGCGCGACGTTCGTCGTACGACGCCGGAGCGCTCCAGCAGTGCCAAGCGAGCGTGCGGTATCCGCGCTCATACACTGGCCTCCCTGTTCAACCGACTGGCAACGGCCTTCGCTGCTGTCTCGGAACGGAACTGGCTCACGCGCTGGCCAGTCGCGCCGCAGTGGTACTCGCGCGTGCCGATCGTGTCCGGCTTCTGGCGCAGCACGACGTAGAGGTGCGACCCGTTGCGGCCGCGGCGCGGGAACGGGCGCCACATGGATCGCTCGCGGATAGCGTCAACCTCGACGGCGCTCATGCCACTGCTTCCTCGGCCGCTGCTTCCTCGCGGTTCTTGAGCAGCGCCTTCATGAGCTTGTCGAATTCGTCGCCCGCGGGAGCAATGAACGGGGCATCGATGCCATCTTTGATGCTGACGCCGATCACCAGCTGATCGCGCTCTGTCAGCCTCGCGATTGCCGCCGCGATCGGCGTCTTCTCGACATTGATCAGCGTCGCTGCGCGGTCCGGAAGGTGCTGCTCGATCAGCGCGACCGTGCGCTCCGCGTTTGCGTAGGCGACCGACTCTTTGTTCTTGCGCCAGCCGACGCGCAGGCCGTTCAGTACTTGGCTCCGCGGCTTCTCGAACAATCCGGGATTGTCCGTTATCACTTGGAGCAGCAGATCGTGTGCCGCGGCAACGCGAGCGAGACCCGTCTTGATTCCGTCCATGTGTTCGCGCCGGGATTGCTCGAACTCGTCGCGGAGTACCTGCAGGCGCTCGCGAAGGGCCTCGCGCTCGTCGGAATAAACCTTGGTCAGCGCTTCAATTTCTTGCATCGTGGTCATGGGGCGTCCTTCACGTGGGGAGCTTGAGTTGACCGTGCAGATCGGGCACGGATACGCGTTTCATGGCGGCGATCTGCTCCAGTGAGCTCATCGCGCGCGCATGCAAAAACAGGCAGGTTTCGTCGAGTTCCTCGGCCGTTGCCGCGAGGAAGTAGCCGTGGGACGGATGCGCGCAGACGTGGTGTCCGGCGCGGCGCAGCTCGGTGACCAGGTCGCGCAGGCGTCGCTCATGCACCGGGTCCGGCTCGTGGCCTAGCGCCAGGCGACACAGCGCGGTCGCGGTCACGCCATTGGAGCGGCCGATGTGGCTACGCAGCGCGGCGAGCAGCGTGTCGGTTGTGAGTTCAGCCATTGAGCGCCTCCGGGTTGATGCCGGCGGCGCGCAGGCGCTCCTCGGCGATATCGCGCTCGATCAGGCCCAGCTCGAAATCGCCGCGCACGCGTGACAGGGTTTCGATGCGCGCGACGTTCGATGCGCCTTGCTCACGGTGCCGTCCGACACGCCGATCGGCTTCAACCAGGCGCTCGGTCGCAGCGCTGTGGTTTTCGGCCAGGCCGGCGACGATTTCGAGCAGATAGCCGTGCGACTTGAGCGGTAGCTGCAGCTTGTTGGTGTTGCGCAATTCGAGCATCCGCTCCAGGCCCTGCTGCCACAGCGGAAGCGGCGCCGGCCGCGTCAGCGTGTCGCGCGTGACGGTGCCGTTGGTGAGCATCGGCAGCAGCTCGGCCATGAGCTTGTCGGCGCGGTCGAACGCGAGCGCGCGCGATGGGGCCCGGAACAGCGCGAGGTACTGCGCGAACAGCAGCGCAAGCGGCGCGGGCATGTGCAATGCGGTCATCAGCGCCGAGCGGCCGGCGTCGATCGCCAGCGCGGCCTCGAGCGAAAACGCCGCGTTACAGGCGGGACACTTGACCTGCATCGTCTCGCTCCGGCCAGTAGCTATGACACGCCGACGACGCACCGTTGAGCAGCTCGCGCGAGCGAACCAGATTTGCCTCGACCTGCGTCTGTACCGCCTGGGCGGCGTCGAGCACGTGGCGCGTGCGTACCGCGGCGGCGTACTGCACGCCCAGCACGAATGCGTTGAGCGCCACCAGAATCGGCAGCACGCGGTGCCACCAGCGCGGCACGTCGCCGTGCGAGGTGTTGCGATAGCACATGATCATTTGCCCTTCCTCTTGTGGATAAAGCGAAACCACGGTCGACGCCACAGACGGCGGTCGCGGTCCGTGCGCTGCACGAGCTGATCGCCGTGCCATTCGGCGCGGCTTTCGGCGCGATCCAGATCGAGCTGCTGCGCGTCCGTGAGCCGCGCGTCGGTGCCGGGGTCGGTGGGATGGCGTGTCGTCATGACGCGTACTGCTCCTGCAGCGCCCGCAGCAGCGCCAGGTCCTGCCCGCTCGCCTCGCACTGCTCCACGACGTACG
>JAAFHE010000285.1 GCA_013298265.1 Lysobacterales bacterium
AGGCTGACATTGCCACGCTGCCGGGGCAGGCAATGTTCAATTTTTGAGAATTGCTCAGCAGTGATCTCCATGTGCGAATTGTCACAGATTTCGATCGACTAACCAATAGTGTTAACACGCCCTAGTCTTCGTCCACGGACGCGCGCAGGAAGGCAAGGACGCGCAGACGCTCAAGGATTCCTGGGTCGCCTCGCTGCGCAAGGGAATGGCCAGGAGCGGTCTGGAGCTGCCGATCGCGGAAAGCGACATCCGCTTTCCCTACTACGGCGATGCCCTGTTCGATCGTGTCGAGGACATGAAACCGCCCGCGCAGATGGCTGATGTCATCATGCGTGGCGCGGCGGACGGCGCCGCCGCGTTCCGCGCCTTCACGCATGCCGTCGTCGCCGAGGCCGTGGCGCAGCTAGGCATTTCCGAAGGCGACATCGACGATACCGGCAGCGAGACCGTCATCCGTCGCGGCATCGCCAACTGGGAATGGGTACAGCGTGCGCTGGCGACCATAGACCGCAAAATTCCCGGAGCGAGCGGCAGGAGCATCGCCCTGGCGACGGAAGATGTGTACAAATACCTGAAGAAAGACAGTATCGCCCGCGTGATCGACGACGGCGTGGGCGCGGCCATGGCCGAGGACACGCCCATCGTTGTGGTTAGCCATTCGCTGGGCACCGTCGTCGCGTACAAGATGCTGGCGAAACTGGCCGCGGGGCGACGCTGGAAAGTACCGCTGTTCGTTACGCTCGGATCGCCGCTCGGTATCACCGCAATCCGCGATGGTTTAGCACCGATCGGCCATCCGCCGATGGTCGGCCGCTGGTTCAACGCGATGGATCCGCGCGACGTCGTCGCGCTGTATCCGCTGGACCGGGCCAATTTCGAGATCGATCCGGAAATCGAGAACAAGACCGACGTCGACAACTTCACCGACAACCGCCATGGCATTGCCGGTTACCTCGAGGATGCGGTGGTCGCGCGCCGTATCCACGACGCACTCGAGAACGATTGAGCGGGAGGAAGAGTTGGAAAGAGCGCCAGGGCACGAGCGTTGTCGTTCGTTCCTCATGCCGCGTTGTCGGTCGCACGATTCACGGGATGAGAACGGTCAGCAGTGAATGAGCGCGACTAGCAGCGCTCATTTTTTACTCATCTCACTGCTCAACTCGCTGTAACGGCCACGCGATACCGCCGCTGCGGATCGCTGTCGTCGGGAGCGATCGTAATGTCGGCGGCGCCGAAGGCGCGGATCACGGCGGCGTTGGTTTCCAGATGCGCGCTCGGGCGGCCGGTGACGAAGCTGCCGCCGCCGGCGAGCAGTAGCGGCAGCAGTAGCTGGTCGGCGAGGTGCTCGCCGACGGGTGCGCCGTGGGCGAGATAGGTACGCAGCTCGTCGCACGTCGCGCGCGCGACGTTCTCCGCGCTGACGCTGTGTTCGCCGAGGCCGACGACGACTTCACTGACATGCTCGAAGCGCGCCGTCAGCACGAGCGCGTTGGCCGGGCCGGTGCCGGAAGGCAGGTCGAGCCGCTGCCGTCTCCTCAGTGTCAGCTGAGCGGCGGCGGCATCCAGTTCACGCTCGGCGATGTGCTGCGGCAGGTTGCGCAGCAGTACGGTCGCATCGATACCCTGGGTGTTGCCGCGTTCGTGCAGTGCTAGCGGCGTCAGTGCGGCGGGCGTTACGGTGGCGCGGACACGGCCGCCGCCTGCGGGATAGAAGCCGTGCCGTTCGACAGTCATCGACACCTGCGCGCCCATGCGCGCGAGCTGCGGCAGGAATGCGTCGGCGATGAAGTCGCTGGACGGTGCCATCTGATTGTGCGTGCCGCCTTCGAGCGCAAGCGTGCTGGTCGTGTCCGCGCGCAGCAGCGCCGGCAATACCGTCTGCAGTACGAGCATCGTGCTGCCGGCGGTGCCGATCCTGAATTCGTAGTCGCCGCCGCGGATGGCGCCGGGACGGAAATGCAGGTCCGTCGCGCCGATCTGTGCACCATCGGCCACACCATGGCAGACCGCGGCCGCCGCACGCACGCAGGCGAGGTGCTGGCGCATCAGGCCGGGCTTGCGGCGGCCGGCGCGGATGTTGACGAGCCGCACGGGCCTGCCTTGCAGCATCGACAGGCTCAAGGCGGTGCGCAAGATCTGGCCGCCTCCTTCACCTTGCGCGCCGTCGAGTTCGATCGTGGATTCCGTTCGCGTCTTCATGTCGGGTTCTTCCTGCCCGGCCGCATCGGCGTCAGGCGTCGTTAGTGAGTCTTGCGGCGCGCAAGGCGCGCGTGTTCAACGAGTATTTGTGGACGATGATGCAGCGCAGGCCATTCCACTGGAAATCGAATGGCGTCCTTTGCGGCAGATCCGGTGCGAGCCAGCGTACGTCGAGATCGAACCATAGCCCGCTGAGTTTCGCGCGAAAACGGTTGTCACCGATCGCGTACCTATCGGGTGGCTTGTCGAACGACCATCGGTCATGTTTTCGCGGAACCGGCTTGCGCCAGCGCAGCAGTCCGCTGCGGGGATCGACGTAGAGCCCGTACGCTGCGCGGGGGCCACGGCGCGACCAGTGACGCGCATCGAGCAGGACCTCGCGCCGCGCTTCGTCGTAGCTGCAATTCACCGATACCAGGTGCCGCGCATGCGTGAGCAGGTGCTGCCCGACCACGCTGCGCGCATCGATACCGGCGGCGATTTCACTCCAGACCTTGTCCCAGGGCCGGTTGACCTGCTTGCGCAGCCAGCGCTCCAGCGGCGCAAGCAGGTCGTCGAAGTACTTGGTCCGATGCTGGCGCGGCCGATAGGCGTCGGCATAGCTGTCGTCCCCGGTCCATTCACTCACGCGCGGCCTGTTGCCGCGGTGAGTTTTCCGGCGATGACCGCGGCGCGGCCGTTCGATCAGTACCTCATGCATGTCCTTGCGCATGATTGTTCTCCTTGCCTCAGCCCTTGACGCACACGACCTGGCGCAAGGTGTGCAGGATCTCCACGAGATCGCGCTGCGCCGCCATGACCTGGTCGATCGGCTTGTACGCAGCCGGCGACTCGTCGATGACGTCCGCGTCCTTGCGGCATTCCACGTGCGCCGTCGCTTCACGGTGCTGGCTCAGCGTGATGCGCTTCTTCGCCTCGGTGCGGCTCATCACGCGGCCGGCGCCGTGCGAACAGGAGCAGAAACTCTCCTCGTTGCCGAGGCCGCGCACGATGAAGCTCTTCGCGCCCATGCTGCCGGGAATGATCCCGAGCTGATCCTTGCGCGCGCTGACCGCACCCTTGCGCGTGATCAGCAGATCGCGGCCGTAGTGGGTTTCGCGCTGCACATAGTTGTGATGACAGTTGATCGCCATGCGCGTGAGCTGGAACGACGGCAGATGCTTGCGCAATACGCCAAGTACGGTCTCCATCATCTGCTGGCGGTTTTCCGCGGCGTATTGCTGCGCCCAGTCCACCGCCTCCACGTAGTCATCGAACAGCGTGCTGCCTTCGCTGAAGTAGGCGAGGTCGCGGTCGGGCAGGTTGGCCCGCTGCTTCTGCATCTCGTTGCGCGCCTTCTCGATGAAGTACTGGCCGATGCGGTTGCCGGCACCGCGCGAGCCCGAGTGCAGCATGACCCAGACCTGGTCGGCTTCGTCCAGGCACAGTTCGATGAAGTGGTTGCCGCCTCCGAGCGAGCCGAGCTGGCTCAGCGGCGACTTGTGCGAGATGTTCGGATGCCGCTCGACCAGGTTGCGATAGCGCTGTTCCAGCGGGCGCCAGCGCGTGATCGCGGAGTTCGGCGCCAAGAGCCAGTTGCCCTTGACGCTGCGGCCCTCGACCGTAACGAAGCCGTGAGGCACGGCGCGTTCGATATCGCTGCGGATGCCAAGCAGGTTCTCGGGTAGCTGATCGGCGCGCAGCGTGGTCTGGTAAGCCATCATGCCGCAGCCGATGTCCACGCCCACGGCCGCCGGAATGATCGCGCCTTCGGTGGGCACCACCGAACCGACGGTCGCGCCGATGCCGAGGTGTACGTCGGGCATCACGGCGATCCAGGGTCCGACGATGGGCAGCCGGGCGAGGTTGCGTAGCTGCTTGCGTGCGCCGTCGTCCAGCGGTACGCCTTCGACCCAGGCCTTGATCGGCACGGCGCCTTCGTCGTGGATGGTCTGGTGAGTGGCGGTGTTCATGGCGTTCTCTCTGTGATCAGTAGGGGTAACACTGCCGCTGGCGGCGGCTCTCTTCCCTGTCGCGGCGAATGCAGTCTGCGCCCGCATTCGCCGCAAGCATTTCTACAACGATGAATTGGCGAGACCCTGTTTGGCGGGCGGGGTCTCCTCGCCCGTGACGTACCTCGCCGCTACAGGGTGCGAGATCGTGGTCCGGCGCTGTCGTCCGCTGTGGTGATGGCTCGTCGCCGAGGATTTTCGCCTCGACGATCTTGCCGTTCTGAATTCGGTAGGCCGCATGCCTTCGCTGCCGCGGCCTGATCGTGAACTGTGCGGCCGCAGCGCGGATTCGCTGCGGCCATTTCCCCTTGCCTTCGTAGCGCCGGAGCCAGGTCATGGTCCTTGCGACGGCGCGGTTTGCGCGTCAGCAGAGCGGTGAGCGTGCTGCGCGAAACCGTCCGGCCTCTCGCTGTCCCATCCCGGCGCCGGATTGCCTATATCAAGGGGCGTGCCAAGCAGGTCGGTTCGTAAAAATCATTTTTAAATCAGATAGATATAAAAATACCTCGAGCTGCGCGTCGCTAGGACTCCAAGCTCATATGCTCGTGTATTATCCGTCGGGATAAATTGTGGAGCAGAAACATGCAGGCCAAGCCGCTGGTCGTGATCGGTTTCGTAGGCACGGTGCTCGATGCGGCCGAGGGTCCCGGACGCTGGGAAAAATGGCGGCCCAGCGTCGCGCTCGGCATGTACGACGACCTGCTCGTCTCGCGTCTGGAACTGCTGCTCGACGAGCGCAAGTTCAGCAAGCTCGCGGCGCGTCTGCGCGAGGACATCGTCCAGGTCAGCCCCGAAACCGACGTGCGCGTGCATGACTTCTTCCTCCGCGACCCCTGGGACTTCGAGCACGTGTTCGGCGCGCTGCACGAGTTCGCGCGCAACTATCCGTTCGATACCGAGCGCGAGGACTATCTGGTGCACATATCCACCGGTACCCACGTCGCGCAGATCTGCTGGTTCCTGCTGACCGAGGCGCGTTTTTTCCCGGCACGCCTGCTGCAGACCTCCCCGCCGCCGAAACAGCGCGCCGGCGTCGCCGGCAAGTACGCGATCATCGATCTCGACCTGGCGCGCTACGACAACATCGCACAGCGCTTTGCGCGCGAAAGCGCCGATACGGCGAGCTTTCTCAAGAGCGGCATCGCCACGCGCAGCGCCGCGTTCAATCGCATGATCGAGCAGATCGAGCGCGTCGCGATCCGCTCCAAGGCGCCGATGCTGCTGCTCGGCCCGACCGGCGCGGGCAAGAGCATGCTCGCGCGCAACCTGTTCGAGCTCAAGCAGCGCCGGCATGCGCTCAAGGGCCGTTTCGTCGAGGTGAACTGCGCGACGCTGCGTGGCGACGGCGCCGGCAGCGCGCTGTTCGGCCATGTGCGCGGCGCCTTCACCGGTGCGCAGGGCGAGCGTGCCGGGCTGCTCAAGAGTGCCGATGGTGGCTTGCTGTTTCTCGACGAGATCGGCGAGCTCCCGCTCGACGAGCAGGCCATGCTGCTGCGCGCGATCGAGGACAAGCGCTTCCCGCCGCTGGGTGGCGATCGCGAA
>JAAFHE010000288.1 GCA_013298265.1 Lysobacterales bacterium
GCCGGAACAGGGCTTCTTGGCCTCCGGTCGGGAGGGGCAGCTTCAGTCCTGAGCGCTGATCAGGGCTTCTGCGCCGCTGTGGCGTCGATAGCACGGAATACATCGATTGCGGCAGCCGACCAGACACTCCAGGTATGTCCGCCTTCGCGGCGCAGCACCTGCATAGGCGGCAACACTGTTTCGAGCAGCGGCAGCGCGGCGCGCAGCCTGTCCTTGTCGCCGTAGCTCAGCCAGACGCGTTGTGCCTGCGCGGGTTTCGTCGTCCAGGTCTGCAGATGTCGCCACAGCTCGCGCTGCCACGTGTCCGCGTTGACGGGCTGCGGCGGTCCCGGCTGCCAGTGAACGAGCCCGCCGGCGTCGCGGATCTCGCGCAGCAGCGCTGCGTCACCCAGATAGGGGGCGAACAGCACGAGGCCGTCGACGGCGCCCGGGTAGGCGGCGTCATACAGCAGAGTACCCATGCCGCCCATCGAGGCGCCCGCCAGCCAGATCGATCGGTAACCCTGCGTGCGAGCCGGCTGCACGATCTCGCGCTGCAGGCGCTGCGGTGCATCGCCGGCGCGGTAATACGGCAGCGTGAGCGCGGCAAGCGTCACATCGGCGTCCGGCCAGGCCGACTGGATTGCCTCGGCGATGCCGCTGCGTTGCAGCGCGGCGAGATCGTCCGCGCGTCCCGGCAGCACGACGACGAGGCGCTGCGCGGCCTGTGGTGCAGCGATGCGTTGCGTCGGAATCGGCTGACGGATGTCGCCGCTCGCGGCGCAGCCGCCGAGCGCGATCAGGGCGATAGCTATGGCGAGAGCCTTCATGGGTGTGCCACCGGCCGGAAGCGGTAGTGCGCGACGAGCCACTCGCTGCCACCGGCATAGCCGAACAGCTCGGCGCAGGCCATCCAGAACATGCGCCAGCGCTGGAACCACAGTTCGGCGGCGGCGCCGTAGGTCTGCCGGAACAACGGCAGTAACGCATCGCGCTGGCTATCCTGCGCTTCCAGCCAATGGTTGGCCGTCCGTTCGTAGTGCTGGCCGCTGAGCAGCCAGCGTGCGTCGAGGGTCAGCGATTCCTGGAACCAGGCCAGGGTCTCCGCGGAGGGCATGAGTCCACCGGTGAAGAAATGCCGGCCCATCCAGTTGTCCTCACCCTGGGTCTCGAACGGATAGTGCAGGGTGCGGTGACAGAAGATATGCACGAACAAGCAGCCGTCGCGGCGCAGCCAGCGCGAGATGCGCGCCAGCAGGGTGCGGTAGTTGCGCAGGTGTTCGAACATTTCCACCGACACGCAGCGGTCGAACGCCGCTGCGCCCAGTTCGAGCCGGTTCACGTCCTGGGTCAGCACGCGTACGTTGTGCAGGTTGCGCTCGACGCAGCGTGCCTCGATGTATTCGCGCTGCGGACCGGAGTTCGACACCGCCGTGATGCGCGCATTCGGATAGCGTTCGGCCATCCACAGCGTCAGCGATCCCCAGCCGCAGCCGAGTTCGAGAATGTCCTGACCGTCGGCGAGGAGCGCGCGTTCGGCGTACAGCGCGAGCATGGCCTCCTCGGCTTCGGCCAGGGTCTCGCTGCCGTTGGGGTAATAGCAGGACGAATACTTCAGCCGTGGCCCGAGGCAGCGCGCGAAGAACATCGGCGGCAATTCGTAGTGCTGGCGATTGGCCGCGTCGGTGTGGATCGCGACCGGACTTTCGCGCAGCTGCGCGAGCAGGGCCTGGAAGCGCTGTTCCTGCCGCACCGGTCCGCCGGCAGATTCGTCGCGCAGGCGCCGTGCGCAGAGGCGGCGTATGCCCAGCCGCAGCAACGCGTCGGGGATGAGACCCCGTTCGGCCAGGCCGAGCAGGCCGGGCGCGGCCTGCTCCGTGGGCAGTTCGAGCAAGGCGCTATCGGTGTTCATCGTCGCTCCGGGGAAACCAGGGAAACAGCATCGGCGTGCGGCGCTGGTAGTCGCGATAGTCCTCGCCCCGCGTGCGCAGGGCCTGCGCCTCGGTATACGGGATGCCGCTGACCCAGCGCAGGAACACGTACATGACTACCGGTCCGCTCCAGGCCAGCCAGGCGATCGGCGAGCCAATCGCGAGCAGTACATAAGCGAACCAATGCAACCATTCGAAAAAGTAATTCGGGTGGCGCGAATAGCGCCACATTCCGTCGCGGCAGGTGCGGCCGCGGTTCGCCGGATCGGCACGGAAGCGGCGTAACTGGGCATCGGCAATCGCTTCGCCGACGACCGCGACCAGCCACACCAGCAGTGCCGCGCCCCAGGCCAGGCTCGGGCCGTCGACGGGATTGCGCGCAACGGCAAGGAACGGCAGCGCGAACGCGACGACCAGCAGTGCCTGGAACTGGAAGAACAGGAACCAGCGCATCGGCCCGTCGCCCCAGAGGCGGCGCAGGTGAGCATAGCGGCCGTCCTCGTCCTCGCCGCGAACGCGGCGCCACAGGTACGCGGCCAGACGCAGCCCCCAGACACCGCCGAGCAGCGCGAGCGTGATGCGCGGCCAGGTCGCACCATCGCCGAGCAGGGCAAGTACGATCGCCGCGCCGCCGACTCCGGCGGCCCAGATCACGTCGACGATGCCGGCGTTGCGCTTGCGCTGCTGCCAGAACCAGCCGGCTGTCTGCGCGACCGCGGCGAGCAGCCAGACGATGGCCATTGCGGCTGCGGCGTTCATGCGGGTCCCCGCAGGGTCGGCGTTCTCATCTCAGCCTTCCAGTCGGCCGAGGCCGGTCAGGTATTCCGCGCTGCGGCAGTCGGGACGCGCGAGCAACAGTTGCGCCACGCCGATGGAACGTTCGAGGAAACCGCCCTCGCAGTAGGCGAGATAGAACTCCCACAGGCGCAGGAAGGGTTCGTCGAAACCTTGCGCGAGCACCGCGTCGCGCTGCTGCAGGAAGCGTTCGCGCCAGGTGTGCAGGGTGCGCGCGTAGGAGGCGCCGAAGTCCTCGAGATGGACCAGCGCGAGGTCGCTGCTGCTTGACTTGGCTGCGACCAGCGCCGCAATCGACGGGATGAAAGAGCCCGGGAACACATGCCGCTTGATGAAATCCACGGCGCGCAGGGCCTGATCGTAGCGATGGTCTTCGATCGTGATGGCCTGCAGCAGCGCCAGTCCGTCAGGCCGCAGCAGCCGGGTCAGCGCAGCGAAGTAGCCGGGCAGGTTGGCCGCGCCGATCGCCTCGACCATCTCGATCGAGACCAGCTTGTCGTACTGGCCGTGCAGGTCGCGATAGTCCTGCTGCAGGACAGTGACGCGATCCTGCAGGCCTGCCGCGGCCACGCGCGCGCTCGCCAGCGTGAACTGCTCGCGCGAAATCGTCGTGGTCGTCACGCGGCAACCGTAGCGCGACGCCGCATGCAGCGCGAAGCCACCCCAGCCGGTGCCGATTTCCAGCACGTGATCATCCGGGCCCAGGCGCAGCTTTTCGGCGATGCGCTCGAGCTTGCGCAGCGAGGCATCTTCCAGCGAGTCCTCCGCACGGGCGAAGATCGCCGAGGAATACATCAGGTCCGAGGACAGGAACAGGCGGAAGAATTCGTTGCCAAGATCGTAGTGCGCGGCGATGTTGCGGCGTGCGCCCTGGCGCGAGTTGGGCCGCAGCGCCTGCCAGGCGCGCAGTGTCCAGCCACCCAGCCGCGCGAAACCGGTTTCCATGCCGTCGAGCAGCGCGCGATTGCGCACGAGCAGGCGCACGAGGCCGACCAGGTCGTCACACTGCCAGTAGCCGTTGATATACGCCTCGCCCGCACCGACGCTGCCGCTCGCGGCAATCGCGCGATAGAAGCCCGGTTGCGACACGCGGATCGTTATCGGTGCAGCGGCTGGCGCCGCTCCGGGCCGGGCTTCGCTCAGCTCCTCGCCGCCCAGCTCTTCGCAGCCCAGCTCATCGGTGATCCGGACGCGGCCGCCCTGCAGCGCGCGCATCTGCGCGAACAGCCGCAGGCGCAGCCAGCGGTCGAGCGCGCTCCAGCTGGTGGTGTAGTTCAGCGTCGCGGGAGCCGGTTCGCTCATGGGTGGGATCCTCGGGGATGGGTAAAGACGGGGGTGCGCTTGAGCCACAGGCGCAAGGCTTGCCAGTGGATTGCGCCGATCACTTGCGCGGTCATCGCCGGATAGCGCCAGAGCACGCGCGCGAGCGCAGCGCTGTCGAGCGCCCGGCGCTGCAGCGACAAGGTGGCGTCGAAGCGGCGTTCACCCCCGCGCAGCAGTTCCATGTGCACGCGCAGGTCCTCACCGGGCGGGGTGAAGCGCCAGCGATAGTCCGCGTCCATTGCCTGGAACGGCGAGACGTGAAAGCCCTTGGCGAACGACCAGTGCAGGGCGCGGCCATGACGCTCGGCCTGGTCGGTAGGCAGTACATAGCTGTGCCGCTCGCCCCAGGGCGTATTGGTGATCTCGGCGAGCACGAAGGCGAGTTCGCCGTTGGTTTCGAAGCCGTAGTAGAAGCTGACCGGATTGAAGGTGTAGCCGGCGTAGCGCAGGTGCGCGAGCAGGCGGATCGGACCGGTGTGGTAGCGGCCTGTCACCGAGGCGACGCGCGTACGCACGGCTTCGGCGAGTGGCAGGTCGTGTGGCGCGAGGTAGTCGCTGCGGCGGAATTCGGCGAGGTTGCGCCGGTCCACCGACCACAGCCAGCGCGACCTGAATACGCGATCGATCTCGTCGAGATCGAGATACAGCTGCGCCATCCGGTAGCGGAACGCATGCGGGTGCGCATCGTGGCGCCGGTGCCGCACGGTGCCTTCGTAGACGGCGCTGGCAAAGCCGTTCGACAGGGCGGACGCGCTCACGCGGCCTGCTCCTGCGCATCAGTCGGATGCCGTTGCGTCACCGGCCACTCGACGCCGAGCGCGCGCGCGACATCGACCGCGCTGCGCAGGCCATCTTCATGAAAACCCCAGCCCCAATAGGCACCGGCGAACCAGGTGTGGCGCCGGCCCTGGATCTCGGCCTTGCGCGCCTGCGCCGCGACGGCAGCGTGGCTGTAGACCGGGTGCGCGTAGCGCAGGCGGCGCAGCACGCGCGCCGGGTCGATCGCATCGGTGCGGTTCAGCGTAACGATGAAGGGTTCCGGCGACTCGATGCGCTGCAGGCAATTCATCCAGTAGCTCACACTGCAGGGTGCGCCGGGGTCGGCGGGCACGCAGGTGTTCCAGGCGGCCCAGGCCTTGCGCTGCGGCGGCAGCACGCTCGCATCGGTGTGCAGCACCGCCTCGTTGGGTTGGTAGGTGATCGCGCCGAGGATGTCCCGCTCGCGTTCGTCCCCGTCGGCGAGCAGGGCCAATGCCTGATCGCTGTGGCAGGCCAGTACGACGTGGTCGAAGCGCTCGCGCCGGTCGGCGCAGACCAGTTCGACACCCTGCGCGTCGCGGCGCAGCGATTGCACCGGCGTGGCCAGGCGCACCTGCACGGGCCAGCGCGCCTGCAGCGCGTCGACGTAGACGCGCGAGCCGCCGCGGATCACGCGCCACTCGGGCCGGCCACTGACCTGGAGCATCTGGTGGTTGGCCATGAACTGCACGAGATAGCGCGCCGGAAACGCGAGGATCTGCCCGGGCGGCGAGGACCACAGCGCCGAGGCCATCGGCACCAGATGTTCGTCGCGGAATGCGCTGCCGTAACCGTGCTCGGCGAGGTAGTCGCCGAGGCTGGGTCCCGGCCCGGTCTGCCGCAGCAGTACAGGTGCCTGGCGATAGAAGCGGTAGAGATCCCGCAGCAT
>JAAFHE010000289.1:0-454 GCA_013298265.1 Lysobacterales bacterium
GGCTGCGGCCGCCGGCGCCGTGGTAGTCGAGGGCGAGATCGGCGCCGACTTCATCGGCGGGCAGCGCGCGGTCGTTGCTGAGGTAGTCGTACAGCGCGTGCACCAGGCGTTCCTGCGCGAGTGCGTGCGTCTGGCCGGTGCGCGTGTAGAGCCAGTCGCTGAAGGCGAGGAAATGCGCGAACGGCGAATCGGCGAGCAGCCGTCGCAGCGTGCGCGGGTAGCGGCCGGAGTTGGCGATCAGATCCCAGTAGCGTGCGAAGCGCGACAGGCGCTGCATGGTCGCGAAGTCGATCACGTTGGTCGCGAGGATGTTGTACGGCGGCTCGGGATTGAACTGCAGGGCGAAGTCGCGCGTATGCCGCGCGATCGGCGCGCCGCGCAGGCGCTTGAGGATGCCGAACTGGATCTCGTGCGGCGCGAGCGCAACGAGTGTGTCGAAGCCGCGCGCGAATGT
>JAAFHE010000289.1:464-5701 GCA_013298265.1 Lysobacterales bacterium
CGCGAATGTTGCCACGTCCTCGCCCGGCAGGCCGGCGATCAGGTCGACGTGCAGGTGTGCGTTGCAGTGGTCGCGCAGCCAGGTCAGGTTCGCCGCGGCGCGCGCGTTGTCCTGGCGCCGCGAGATACGCGCCTGCACTTCGGGATCGAAGGTCTGGATGCCGATCTCGAATTGCAGCGTGCCGGCCGGGAAACGCTGGATCGCGGCCTTGAGCCGTTCCGGCAGATGGTCGGGAATCAGCTCGAAATGCACGAACACCGGATCGTCCGGCGCGGCGTCGAGCTTGGCCAGGAAAAAGTCGAGGATCGCGAGCGAGGTGTCGACTTTGAGATTGAAGGTGCGGTCGACGAACTTGAACTGGCGCGCACCGCGTGCGTACAGGGTTTCGAGTTCGGCGAGAAACGGTTCGAGCGGAAACGGCCAGGCGGTCTTGTCCAGCGCCGACAGGCAGAACTCACACTTGAACGGGCAGCCACGCGAAGCCTCGACGTAGAGATAACGCTTGCTCACGTCCTCGTCGGTGTATTCGCCATAGGGAATCGCCAGCGCCGGCAGTGGCGGCTGCACGCCGGGAATGATGCGTGCGGCCGGCCGTTCGCCGGCCAGGACCTGCTGGGCGAGCGCGGCGAAGCTGATTTCGCCCCAGCCGGTGATCACGTAGTCGGCAAGTGCAGCGATGCGCTGTGCGTCGGTTTCGTAGCTGACTTCGGGGCCGCCGAGCACGACGACGAGATCCGGCTGCAGCACCTTGAGCTGGGCGACGAGCTTGCTGCTCTCCTCGATATTCCAGATGTATACGCCGAGGCCGAGGATGCCCGGACGCTCGGCCAGGATCTTTTCGGCGATGTCCTCGATCTTCTGGCCGATGATGAATTCGTGGATCGCGCTGCGCTCACGCAGCGCGCCGAGGTTGGCGCGCAGGCAGCGTAGGCCGAGCGAGGCATGCGCATAGCGCGCGTTGAGGGTGGCGAGGATGATGTCGGGCATGGGCGGAAGTATGCGCGAGGCGGTCGCCCGCGCGAAGGTCGCGCACCGTGCCGGATATGCGTCGCTGCGCCCGCGCAATCCGTTGCGGCACGAGCGCCGCAACGGATCGTCTTCGCGCTACAGCCGCGTCCAGGCGTCCTGCCAGTTCGTGCCGGTTCCCGGCGCGTAGTGGAACGCGCTGTTCACGTTGCACCAGCCGCCTTCCGGATTCGGGCGGCAGCGGTAGCGGTTGCCGTCGCTGCCGAGCACGATGGTCTGGCCCGGCACATAGTTGCCGATGCCGGCCGGATAGGCGTAGTCGTAGTTGCCGCCGGTGCCGGGCTTCTTGTGCGCGATCGTCACGGTCGTGCTGTGGCTGGCCGTGCCATCGCTGACGCTGAGGCGCACGACGACGTTCTGGTCCTGCGCCGGTGACGTGAGGTTCAGCGTGGTCTGCACGCCGCTTGGACTGCTCAGGGTCGCACCGCTGCCGGATACCACGCTCCACTGGTAGGTCAGGGCCTGGCCTTCCGGATCGCTGGAGCCGCTGCCCGACAGTGTCACGCTGCCCGCGCCGGTCAGCGTGGTCACGCTGGCGGCGATGGCCGCAACCGGCGGCTGGTTGGTGTTCGGCAGGCGGATGTCGACCTGGTGGTTGAGGTTCTGGCTGGTCAGCGTGTAGACGCGGTTTGCGCTCGCGCTTTGCTGCGGCACGATCGTGCCGCCGTTGCCGAGTAGACCTATGCGCGCATTCGTGGCCTGCGCGTTCACCGCGAGGGCGAAGCGGTAGGGCCATTCGCTGGTGGCACCCTGGCCGGCGGCGACGGTGAACGGAATGGATTCGACGTCGTTGCCGGTGCTGTTGAACACGCGCAGCGTCACGACCGTGCCGGCGGGCAGGGCATTCTGCGCGACCAGTGCGCCTTCGTCGGTCCAGGTCGGGTTCGGTGCCCCGCCGAACTCCACATCGGTACAGGTATAAAACGCCTCGGTGCTGTCGGAGCGCTGCCAGGTCGTGTAGATCGTGTGCTTGCCGGTCAGCGCCGGCAGCGCGCAGCGGAAACGGTAGTTTCCGTTGTCCAGCGGCACCGAGCCGAAGCGGCAGAACTCGAACAGGTCCGCCCAGCGCAATGGCTGGGTCGGCGACCAGCCGGAGCGGGTCACGTAGAACACCCAGTCGCGGCTCGCATGCGGCGCGGTCGCGCGGAACACGAACTCGAACGTGCCGTCGCTGCCGTTCGCGATCGGTGTCGAGAACCAGTCGCTGCGCGCGAGATCGAGACCGCGGAAGGTGGGATTGTTGCCGCTGCAGAGTTTGCCGTCGGGCACGACCGCCTGGTGATTGCCGTTGGCGTTGGCCTGGTTGACGCCGGTCCAGTCGTAGAAGGCCTGGCTACCGCCGACCTCCTTGGCCGCGCGGCAGGCGGGATCGGTGGGGTTTTCGGGATTGCTCTGGAAGCAGTGGTAGATGCGGCTTTCGGGTACGACCATCGAGCCATGGGCATGGCTGCGCAGCGGCAGCAACCCGGCGGCGAGGACGAACAGTCCGGGAACGAACAGGGAACGATGCAGAACGAGCGGATGGGACACGGTCGGTTTCCTCCTGGGATGAAGACACGCGACGCCGTGCCGGAACGGATCAGGGAATCCGCTGGGCGTGATGGCGGCGCAGAATCCGCTGCCCGGAGGTGGATAGGCAGTCGGTTGACGTTGCGCGCAAGGCGCGCAGGAGGGCGGACCCGCTGCGTGCAGCGCAGCCCGCGGTACGGCTCGTTGTGGTTGTCGACTGCGATTGACTTTGCAGCCGGTGGATTATGGCCGCGTCGTCACCGCCTGCTGTGAACTAGTCTGCATATGCGGCGATTTCCGCAGACGCTACCTTATTGATGCACGGGTCATCGCGCAACGGAATATGCGCGGAAAGAACCGGCCGGTCCGAGCGGACCGGCCGGCTTGCAGCTTACGGCGTCAGATAGCTGCTGAAGCTCGAATACACGTCGGAGAAGCGCGAGTAGTAGTCCGGGTCCGTCGGCGCCGAGCAATACGAGGTGCCGCCGTACAGGCCGCCGCGTAGCTGGTAGTTGCCGCCGCTGACGGTGAACAGGCCCGAGCCTGACGAGCCGCCTTCGGTCACGCCGGTGGACCAGCGCACGCGGTAGAACGGACCCTTGCCGTCGATGCTGCCCGACAGCTGCGTCACTGTGCCGAGCGAATACTTCTTCACGTCGCCGGCCGGATGGTGGATGCCTTCGATCGCGGTATTCGTGGCGGCGATGGCCGAACTGCTCCAGCCCGCATAGACCGCGCCGGCCGGCGGGGCGGTCTTGAGCTCAAGCAGCGCGGTGTCGCGTGCGCTGTTGTTGTGGCGCAGGTAAGCACCGCCGGTCAGCGTGCGCGCGGACGAGCTCACCGTCGAGCCGTCGCAGGTCGTCACCTGGTAGAACCAGTAGGTCTGCAGCGTATTGGCGACCGACTGCGTGCTGATGCAGTGATTGGCGGTCCAGAACGTGCGCTTCTTCGGCGAGAAGCCGTTGTTGAGCAGTGTGCCGGTGCACAGATAGCTGCTGCTGCCCTTGGTGAAGACCATGCGTGCGACCGCGTTGGCCGTGCTGGCGAAGCCCGACGGCGGACTCGTGCGGCAGACGATGTCGCGTTCGCAGTAGTCGCTCTCGCCGACCTTCAGGCCGATGGCTGCGTCGGTGGATGCCGGGTTCACGTCGAAATGGGACAGTTGCGGAATGCGCAGCGTCAGTGCCTGCGCGCGCGAGCCCGGGGCGAGCACGATTTCGATCGTCAGGGCCTGACCCTGCACGACCGGTGACCAGTTCGCCTCCCCGGCAATCAGGTCGCTGCCCGCGACGGCGAAGGTCTGGCCGTCGTCGCCGCGGAAGCGCAGCGTCATGTCATGGATATTGATGCGCGCGCCGTTGGCCGGTGCGACGAATTCCAGTGCGGCGCGCAGGGCGACAGCACCGTCGGATTGCACGCGTAGCTGCGCACCCTGGGCGCCACCGGCCAGCGGCTGCCATTGCAGCTTGTCCAGCGCGATCGCGGCATTCGCGGTCTCACGGCCGAACGCGACTTCGAGCGGCTCACCGCGCCGGTCCTGGTTGCGCCGGCGTTCGGCGAGCAGGCGCAGGTCGTCGGTATCTGGCGCACCGAGTGCCGCGACGACGAGCGGATTGGCGAGGGTCTGGAACTGGGCGCCGCCGGTGGCCTCAGGACTGGCCTCGACAGTGACGGTCTCGGAATTCATTTCTTTGGCGAACTTGTCGCTCTGGGCCATGGCGGGCGCGACCGACAGCGACAGCAGCGCGGAAACGGCGAGCGCAAGACGATGTGTGCGGATCATGTACGGCATACCTCCCGATGAATGGACGGACCCCCCGATCCGTGCCCGGCGAAGGCCAAGGGCCGCGTCACTGTACGCAGCCGTGTCCATGACGCACGCGGCAATGCAGCATGTCGTGCTGCGGAACCGCGGGAGTGCAGGGACGGCAGGTGGACCAACCTGTCCGCCGGGAAAAAGGTGCCACGGGTGGCTTGCCGCCGCAGCGGTCTTTAGCCTGCTATGCGGCGCACGGCAGGCAGCCGGTCGACCGGCTCGGCAGCGAACAGGGCGCGGCGAGGGGGCACGCCGGCCACCGGCACGGGTCCGGCGTGGCAGAGTCTTGGGTGTGCTGCAGGACAAGGCATCTTCCAGCGGGCGCAGTACTATTCACGGTTTGGCCGGCGGTGCGTTGCTGCCGGTCCCTGATGCGAAAACCACCGTGCCCGCCGACCCCACCACCACCGAGATCAACGACTGGCTACAGCGCTGGCAGGGCGGCGACCGCGAAGCCGAGCAACGCCTGATCGCCGCGCTCTATCCGGCCCTCAAGGCCATCGCCCAGCGTTCGCTGCGGCCGCTGTCGCACCAGCTATCGCTGCGGGCCACGGACCTGACGCACGAAGCCTACCTGCGACTGGCCGGGCAGCGGGCGGACTGGCAGGGGCGCGCGCATTTCCTAGGCATCGCTGCACGCGTGACGCGACGTGTGGTGATCGACCTGGTGCGCGAACGCCAGGCCGAGAAACGGGGTGCCGGCGTGCGTGTCGTCAGCCTGGAAATCGATCCGGACCAGGATGCCGACGCGCCGGCCGAAAGCAGCCCCATCGACTGGCTGCAGCTGGAACAGGCACTGCAGCAGCTGGAGGGACGCGATCCCATCGCCGGGCGCGTGGTCGAGCTACGCTACTTTGGTGGGCTCAACAATGACGAAGTCGCGACG
>JAAFHE010000029.1 GCA_013298265.1 Lysobacterales bacterium
CGTTCCACTACGTTGCAGCGAGAACAGCGCAATCAGCACCAGTACCGCGACTGGAACCACGTAGCGGTTAAGCGCCGGGGCCGCCACACCAAGCCCCTCGACGGCGCTGAGCACTGAAATCGCCGGTGTAATCACGCTGTCGCCAAAGAACAGCGCAGCGCCGAACAGACCCAGCACCATGATGATCCAGCGCGCGCGCGCGCTCGAACGCACGCCGCGGTGGGCCAGCGTGGTCAGCGCCATGATGCCGCCCTCGCCCTTGTTGTCGGCCGACATGATGAAGGTGGCGTACTTGACCGATACCACGACGATCAACGACCAGAAGATCAGCGAAAGCACACCGAGCACGTTGTCGTGACTCACGGCGACGCCGTGCGGGCCGAAGGCTTCCTTGAGCGTATACAGCGGGCTCGTGCCGATGTCACCGTAGACCACGCCGATCGCGCCGAGCGCGAGGGCGTACAGGTTCTTGTTGCCGTGTTCCTGGGTGCTCTTCATGTTGTCGCGGTCGCCGGAAGGAGTGGTACTCAGCGCAGCGCTGCGCGGAGGGCTTTGCGGATGATGGCTTCGGCGCTGTCGCCGGGTGCGGCGGCGTCCTTGACCAGACGGCTGATTTCGGCCGGCTTGTAGCCCAGCTGCTGCAGCGCAACGCTGGCCTCGGTGACCGGATCGTGCGGCACGGCGCCGCCGGGGCTGATGCCAGGCACGCCGCCGCCCAGTGCGTCGACGCGGTCGCGCAGCTCGACAATGATGCGCTCGGCGGTCTTCTTGCCGATGCCCGGAATCCGTGTCAACGCAGCGACATCGCCGCCCTGCACGAGCCTCGCGAATTCCTCCACCGACGCACCGGACAGGATCGCCAGTGCGATCTTCGCGCCGATGCCGCTGACTTTTTGCACATGCCGAAAAAGGCTGCGCTCGGCTTCGCGCAGGAATCCATACAGCGCTACGGAGTCTTCCTTGACCGCATAGTGCGTGCACAAGGTGACTTCGCGGCCAGTTTCCGGCAGGTCGTAGAACGTCGACATCGGCGCTTCGAGTTCGTAGCCGACACCGTTGACGTCGACCATCAGCCAGGGCGGCTGCTTGGATACCAGTACGCCTTTCAACCGACCAATCATCGCCTGCGCCTCCATGCCGTGCGCGGTATGCCGATGCGCTGCGTCGTTGCCCGGGTATGCGCATGGGTCAGTGCGATCGCGAGCGCGTCCGCCGCGTCGGCCTGGAGCTTACCCGTCAATTGCAGCAGCACGCAGACCATGTGCTGGATCTGGGTCTTGTCAGCCCCACCGCCACCGACTACGGCCTGCTTGATCTCCTTGGGCGCGTATTCGGCCACGGTCAGGTTGCGCGTGACCACCGCGCAGATCGCCGCGCCGCGGGCCTGGCCGAGCTTCAGCGCCGAGTCGGGATTCTTGGCCATGAACACGCGCTCGATCGCCACTTCGTCGGGCCGGTAGGTTTCGATGACGGCGCTGGTCTCTTCGAAGATCTGCTTGAGGCGCAGCGCGAAACTGTCGTTGCCCAGCAATTTGAGGGTCGCATGAAAGACGTGTACGGCCTTGCCGGAAACATCGGTGTCGATGATGCCTATGCCGGTACGCTGCGAGCCGGGGTCGATGCCGAGGACACGCGTCATCGCCGGGCCGCAACACCTGAGGTACGGCTCGCCGGAGCGAAGCGCATCGTTCGTGTCGTGGAATCGTCGCCGGCCATTGTCGTACCGCATCCTTCGCCCGCCCTGAGCCGCCGAGTCTAGCAAGAGCTTCGCTGCGGTGCAGCGTAAACCCGGCCGCGGTTGCCGGGCCGCGGACTCGCGTGCGAGCATCATCGATTGGCTCAATCCGGCCGTTGCCGGAGCCGGCTTTCGCTGCGGTACCGAACTCATGCCGATGAAATCCCCGGCGGACTCCAATCCGCAAGCACTGGCCCTGCGCCGATTGGTGCGCGACGCGGAGCGCTTTCTGGCCGCCAAGGACCTCAACGGCGCCGAGAAAGCCGCCGTCTGCGCCCTGGCCATCGACCCCGACCATGTGCAGGCGCTGCGCAGTTTCGCGCGCGTGCAAATGGTACGGGGGCGCCCGGCGGATGCGGTCTCGGCGCTGCAGCGCGCGCTGGAGCGACAGTCCGGCGATGTCGACGTCCTGCGCGAGCTGGCCCAGGCGCAGGCCTCGAGCGGCGCGCTGGACGACGCCGTGAGCACGTTGCGCCGGGCCGTGGCGTCGAGGCCCGATGCGGCGAACTGGTTCGAACTCGGCCTGATGCTCGACCGCAACGCGGAATGCGCCGAAGCACTGGACGCGGCCCTTCGCGTCGCGCAGATGGCGCCCAAGCGCCATGCCGCGCGTTTTCTCGCCGCCCGCGCGCTGACGGGGCTGGGCCGCATAGCGCAAGCCGCCGAGGAATATCGCCGGCTCAGCACGGTCGCCGGAGAATCCGCCAAAGCCTGGTTCGGCCTGGCCGACCTCAAGACCGTGGCATTCGACGACAGTGACATCGCCGCCATGGAAGCACTGATCGCCGACCGGCGCAGCAGCGAGGAGGACCGCATGCTGACCGGCTTCGCCGCCGGCCTGGCCTGCGAGACACTCGGCCGCACCGCTGACGCGATGGCGCATTTCCGGCGCGCCAACCAGCTACGGCGCAAGGGTATTTCCTGGGACGTCGCGGCGCATCGGCGTTATTGCGACAGCATCCGCGATGCCTTCGACGCGCCGCATACGAGCGCACCGGCACAACTCGGGGACCAGGTGATCTTCATCGTCGGCATGCCGCGTTCCGGCACGACGCTCGTGGAGCAGATGCTGTCGGCACATCCGGACGTGGTCGGCGCAAGCGAACTGCCGCACCTCGCCACGGTCATCCAGGAAGAGTCCGCACGCCGCGGGCAGCCATTTCCCCGCTGGGTAGGTGCCGCAAGCGCGGCGGATTGGGAACGTCTCGGCCGGCGCTATCTGCAGCTGACCGAACGCTGGCAGACAGCCGCCCGCTTTACCGACAAGCTGCCGGAAAACTGGCCGTACGTCGGCGCGGCGCTGGCGATGCTACCGGGCGCGCGCGTGATCGGCTGCGAACGCAGCCTCGTGGAGACCTGCTGGTCCTGCTACAAGCAGTTGTTCGCGCCCCATCGCGTCGCCTACAGCTATGACCTCGACGAGCTGGCCGGCTATGCACACGACAGCCGTCGCCTCTGGGCATGGTGGCAGCAACGGTATCCGGAGCGCTGCCGCACACTCGTCTACGAGACGCTGCTCGCCAGTCCGGAAGCCGAGCTGCGCAGCCTGCTCGACTTCTGCGGCCTCACGTTCGATCCGGCATGCCTGGCGTCGCAGGACAGTCCCCGCGTGACCCGGACGGCGAGCGCCGCGCAGGTACGGCAGCCGCTGTTGCGCACGACGGCGCGCGGAGATCGCTACGGCGAACTTTTCTCGCCCCTGCGCGATGCGCTTGCGCGAGCCGCCGACGCCTGACGTTCCGTTTCGTCCGGCGGCCACCATAAAGAAGAAGGGGCGCGACCCTGCGGTCGCGCCCCTTTCAGGTCTTGCCGTCACCCGCGATCAGGATCGCGGCGCGGACTGCCTTCTCAGTCGACCGAGAACTGCTGCAGCGAGACTGGCGTCGTACCGGTATTGATCGCAGCGCCGGTATTGTCGTAGCAGAACTGGTTGATCGTCGCCGGGAAGCCGCTGGTGGCGCCGGTGTTGATCTGGAGCCAGCCGAAATTGATCGCCGACGTCGCTTCGTTGAAGAAGCGCACGCCGAGGTAGCGGCCGGTCTGGGCGGTCGTGGTGTGCCAGTTGACGTACGGAGCTGCACCGCCGCCGCCGGAGCTGACGATAAAGGTCTGCGCCGCACCGACGGGGGCGCCGGTTGTCAGGGAGTCATAGATGGTGCCGGTCGCGACACCGCCGAAACTGGCGGCAGGCGTCGCCGGCCAGAAGAAAAACAGGGCGGCCGGGGTACCGGTCTGATACAGATTGATATCCCAACCGGTAACGGTGCCGCCGGCAGCGCCGGTCGCGCCCGTGACCAGGTTCAGGTACACGCCGTCGATGTTGGCCGGCACCGGAACCGCAGCCGCGCTGCACACAACAGCAGCCATGCTGGAGGCCGAAGCGAAGGACAGGACAAGGGCGCCGGCTGCAAGCCCGAGACTCTTACGAACGGAATTGGACAATTCAAAACGCATAAATTTTACTCCCCACTGGCGAAGATGACAGGCGTCTGGACAAACACCGGAACTCGACTATGTATCGCTTGGAAAACATTTACTGCTGAAGCCGCCTCCCCCCTGACTGCGCCAACAGGTTCAGAACCGCTATTGCTCGGGCACAACGCATACGGCTTCCAAGCCTGTCGGATTGGCGAAGTGGTGTCAAGAATGAGCATAAGGCCCCGTCTGCGGGCCTGGATTTCTCGCACTGCCGGGTAGCGGGGCCGTCGAGACCCGTCCCGAAGCGCGCCGCGAACTTCAGTGACGGCGAAAGCGCCGCCGACGCGAGGGAGTAGCCTGTTGCAAGGGCAAGCGTATCGGTGGCGGCAGCAGAAGGGCTGTGAGAACTCCAGGCCAGGTCCGCTCGATTTGCGCGTCACGAGGTACGCGGGAGTGACGGCGCGTGAACCTGGGTGCAAGCGTGCTTGCAGGCGCGCTCTTGGGGCTGGCGCCGTCCGCAACCAACGAATCTACAGAAAATCAGTCACTTACCTCGAAACGCCCCGAGCGTAGAAAGCGCGCCGTCAGCTCGGCGGCTTCGCGCGAGAAGGTCAACCCGGTGTGCGAGGTGTTCACCTCTCTGTGTGCACTGGCACCGGGCCAGCGAGTTTCGGCGACGCTGACCGTGCCGTCATTGGGACCGTCGAACGCCCCCATCAGCTGGCCCAGGCCCAGAGCCCGGGTACCCGCAATTACCCCCACGCTCGCCGCGGAAGCCTGCGGCGGAAGGCCGCTGCACAGCACATCGGTACTGCAGCCCAGCAACTGCGCACCGCTGCCTCGGCGGGTCAGCCTCTGCGCAACGGCACTGCCGTTCAAGGGCGAGCCCAGACAGACCACACGCCCATTGAGACCAGTCGGCAACAGACCCAGCGCCCGCAGCGCAACCAGTCCGCCGAGACTGTGGCCGACAAGATGCACCGAATCGGCGCGCTGTGCCTGGATGCGACGGCCAAGCCGCTCCAGGCTGCGCTCGTCACGGCCGAACACGCTCGCATAGTCGAACAATTCGGTGCGGAATCCCGCATCGCGCAGGCGCCGACGCAAAAGCAGCAGGCTGAACGCCCGCATCCAGACGCCATGAATCAGGATGACTGCCTCGTCACGCATGCCGCATCCTGCCCGCGCCAATGGCCCGGCTGCAAGCCGCAGCACGGCGTTTCGTTCAACCCTTGACCGGCTTGACCACGCGCACATGCAGTTCCTGTAGCTGCGCCTCCGGCACGCTGGACGGTGCCGAGGTGAGCAGGCATTGCGCGCTTGCGGTCTTGGGGAACGCGATCACGTCACGGATCGACTCGGTGCCCGCCATCAGCGCGGCGATGCGATCGATGCCGAAGGCGATGCCGCCATGCGGCGGCGCACCGTACTTCAGCGCGTCGAGCAGAAAGCCGAACTTGGCCTCCGCCTCTTCGCTGCCGATGCCGAGCAGATCGAACACCGTGCTCTGCATGTCCGAACGATGGATACGGATGGAACCGCCGCCGATCTCGTTGCCGTTGAGCACCATGTCGTAGCCGCGCGATACCGAGTTCGCGGCGTTTGCCCGCAGATCGGCCACATCATCCACCTTGGGCGCCGTGAACGGATGGTGCAGTGCTACGTAGCGCTTGGCGTCGTAGTCGTATTCGAACATCGGGAAATCGACGACCCATAGCGGACGCCAGCCTTCCGCGACGCGACCGAGATCGCGCCCGACCTTCAGGCGCAGCGCCCCCAGGAAATCACTGACCGTCTTGTAGGGACCGGCACCAAAGAAGATCACATCGCCGGTCTGCGCGCCGACCGCGGCGAAGATCGCCTTGACCACGTCCTCGCCGAGGAACTTGACGATGGGCGAGGTCAAACCTTCGAGGCCCTTGGCCAGGTCGTCGATGCGGATCCAGGCCAGCCCCTTGGCGCCGTACTTCTGCACGTAGAGACCGTAGTCGTCGAGCTGCTTGCGCGTGAGTTCCGCTCCCCCGGGCACACGCAGCGCAGCGACACGTCCGCCCGGATCGTTGGCCGGACCGGAGAACACCTTGAACTCACAGCTTTTCACCGCGTCGGCCACGTCGACCAGCTCAAGATCAATGCGCAGATCGGGCTTGTCCGAACCATAGCGGCGCATGGCTTCGGCATAGGTCAGGCGCGGAAATTCCGGGTCCAGCTCCACGTCGACGACCTGCCGGAAAATCGTGCGGATCATGTCCTCGACGAAATCCTGCACATCGCGTTCGCCGACGAAGGCGAACTCCATGTCGAGCTGGGTGAATTCGGGCTGGCGGTCGGCACGCAGATCTTCGTCGCGGAAGCAGCGCGCAATCTGGTAGTAGCGGTCCATGCCGGCCATCATGAGTAGCTGCTTGAACAGTTGCGGCGACTGCGGCAGCGCGAAGAACTCGCCGGAATGCACGCGGCTAGGCACGAGATAGTCGCGCGCACCTTCAGGCGTGGCCTTGGTCAGGATCGGCGTTTCGATGTCCTGGAAACCCTTGCCGTCGAGGTGATGGCGCAGGGCGGAAACCAGCCGCGTGCGCATGCGCAGCTTGCGCTGCATGTCGGGACGGCGGATGTCGAGATAGCGATAGCGCAGGCGGGCGTCTTCGCCGACGTTGTCGTCGAGCATGAAGGGCAGCGGTGCCGCGGCATTGAGCACTTCGACCGTGTCGGCGACGACTTCGATCTTGCCGGTGCCCAGGCGATCGTTGATCTGGCTGGCCGGCCGTGCGCGCACCGTGCCGGAGATGCGCAGACAGAATTCGTAACGCACGCCTTCAGCCTGCTTGAATGCGCCGGCGTTGTCCGGCTCGATCACTACTTGAACGATGCCCTCGTGATCGCGCAGGTCGATGAAGATGACGCCACCATGATCTCGCCGGCTGTCCGCCCATCCGCAGAGGGTGACGCTCTGACCGATCAGTGTCTCGTGGACGAGACCACAGTAATGGCTGCGCATACGCTAAAGGCTCCGGAATGAAGTGTCCGCCCAGAACAGGCGGAAAGGCCGGAATCCTACGGAGGAACTTGTTGCGCTGCAAACAAGGCGGGAGCCTATGCGCGGCCCCATGGACAAACCGCCATACCCCGGGCTCGCCGAGGATGGCGGTTCGACTTGACGGTGTGTCGGAAGGTTTCAGTCGCGCCAGCGGCGCTCGACGACGAACTGCGCGCTGCAGCCCTGGTCGACCCAGACGCCGGCACGGTTGTAGCCCCAGGTACGGCCTTGGACGCAACGTGTGCCGGAGATCTGGCGCACGATGCGGACTTCACCGCCGCGGCCGACGTCGACCTGACACATGTTGTAGCGGAAATCGCGGCTCTCGCAGACGAAGCTGATGTCCTGGTCCCAGTCCGGACCCGGCCGCCAGCCGCCGCCATGACCACCGCCTCCGCCATAACCGCCGCCGGCTTCGACAAACACGCCGGCGCAACCGCGATCCACCCACACGTTGCCGCGGCGATCGATGCCCCAGGTCTGACCCCGGATGCAATGGCTGCCTGATAGCTGGCGCACGAGGCGCGCATCATTCCAGTCGGTCTCGCAGCGGGCGTAGCGGTAGTCGTTACTGCGGCATTCGATCGAATCACGTCCCCGCTGGGCCTGGGCGACCGACGATGTCCCCAACAGCGATCCCAGTAGAACAGCGGCTAATCCCAGTACTCGAATGATCATTGCACCCTCTCCTTTGGCCAAACGCGGCGCCAGTGTACGCGCTGGGCAGGAGAGCGGTCTGCGGCAGTTGCGCGCGAGGCTGGCTTTTTGTTCAGCCGACGCCAAATTCCGCGCGGGCAACGCCTCCGTCGGCCTTGGCTCAGCTCGCGCTGTTGCCCGCCGGCTTCTCCGCCACCGCAGCAGCACTGGCGGCCGCCGGTGTGTCGGACTTGGCCGCTTCCGGCTTGGCCGTTTCGGCAGGCTTGGCATCGCCCCCGCCCTCGCCCGCCAGATTGCGTTTCTTGTCGCCGTCCTTCTTGAAGTCGGTTTCGTACCAGCCGGAACCGGCCAGACGGAACGACGGTGCCGTGATGCGCCGGCGCACGGACGGACGGCCACAGGCCGGGCAATCGGTGGGATCGGGATCGGACAGTTTCTGCAGGCGATCGAAGCGCTTGCCGCACTCGCCACATTCGAATTCATAGATCGGCATTGCATTTCCCCGGAAGCGAAATCCCCGCCGAGCGGGAACCGGCCCGCATTGTGCGGGCCGGCGCCGGGTTTTCAAGCAGATTCGCTACCTGGCGTCGACCGAGGGGCCGCGGCCGAAGCTCAGATGCCCGCCGGCTACGTCGACCATGACAGTTTCACCCGCGGCATAGCGGCCTTCGAGAATCTGCCGCGCAAGCGGATTTTCCAGTTGCTGCTGTATCGCGCGCTTGAGCGGCCGCGCCCCGTAGACCGGATCGAAACCGGCCTGTCCAAGCAGATCCAGCGCCGCATCGCTGATGACCAGCCTGAGCTGGCGCTCGGCGAGTCGCTTGGCGAGGCCCGCGGTCTGGATGCGCGCGATCGCACGGATCTGCGCTTGCTCCAGCGGGCGGAACACCACGATTTCGTCGAGCCGGTTGATGAATTCCGGCCGGAACTGCGCCTGCACCACCCCCATCACCGCGGCCTTGATCTGCGTATAGCCCTCTTCGCCCCCGATGCTCGACGCTTCCTGGATCAGCTGCGAGCCAAGGTTCGACGTCAGCACGATCACGCAGTTGCGAAAGTCC
The DNA here is from genome assembly GCA_013298265.1 of Lysobacterales bacterium. GTDB lineage: Bacteria > Pseudomonadota > Gammaproteobacteria > Xanthomonadales > Rhodanobacteraceae > Tahibacter. Next base: position 8,909 of record JAAFHE010000029.1, read on the forward strand.
ACGGTACGGCCCTGGCCATCGGTCAGGCGTCCATCGTCGAGTACCTGCAGCAGCACGTTGAACACATCCGGATGCGCCTTTTCGACTTCATCGAGCAGGATCACGCTGTAGGGACGTCGGCGGACGGCTTCCGTCAGATAGCCGCCCTCTTCGTATCCGACATATCCCGGCGGCGCGCCGATGAGCCGCGACACCGAATGCTTTTCCATGAACTCGGACATGTCGACGCGCACCATCGCGTCAGTGGAATCGAACAGGAAATCCGCCAGCGCCTTGCACAGCTCGGTCTTGCCCACGCCGGTCGGCCCCAGGAACAGGAACGAGCCCGACGGCCGGTTCGGATCCGAAAGACCCGCACGCGCGCGCCGGATCGCATCGCTGACCGCGCGCACCGCCTCGTTCTGACCGATCACACGCGTGTGCAGTTCGTCTTCCATGCGCAGCAGCTTTTCGCGCTCGCCCTCAAGCATCTTGCTGACCGGGATACCGGTCCAGCGCGCGACGACCTCGGCGATCTCCTCGGCCGTGACCTTGTCCTGCAGCAGCGTGAAGCCGGCCTTCTCGGCTTCCTGCGCGGCCTTGAGCTGCTTTTCCAGTTCCGGCAGGCGGCCGTACTGGATTTCGCTCATGCGCGCGAAATCCTGGTGGCGCTGCGCCGCTTCGAGCTCGAGCCGCGCCTGTTCGATCTGCTCCTTGATCCGGGTCGCCTCCTGCAGCGTCGCCTTCTCGGACTTCCAGATTTCTTCGAGATCGGAGAATTCGCGCTCGAGTACCGCGATCTCCTTTTCCAGGTCGGCCAGGCGCTGCCGTGATTCGCTATCCTTTTCCTTCTTCAGTGCCTCGCGCTGGATCTTGAGCTGGATCAGGCGGCGCTCGCGCCGGTCCATTTCCTCGGGCTTGGAGTCGATCTCCATGCGGATGCGCGACGCCGCCTCGTCCATGAGGTCGATGGCCTTGTCGGGCAGCTGGCGGTCGGCGATGTAGCGATGCGACAACGTTGCCGCGGCGACTACGGCCGGATCGGTGATCTCCACGCCGTGATGCACTTCGTAGCGCTCCTTGAGGCCGCGCAGAATCGCAATCGTGTCCTCGACGCTGGGCTCGCCGACGAACACCTTCTGGAAGCGGCGCTCGAGCGCGGCATCTTTTTCCACATATTTACGATACTCGTCCAGCGTGGTCGCACCGATGCAATGCAGTTCGCCGCGCGCGAGCGCAGGCTTGAGCATGTTGCCCGCATCCATGGCGCCCTCGGCCTTGCCGGCGCCGACCATGGTGTGCAGTTCGTCGATGAACAGGATCACGCGGCCTTCCTGCTTGGACAGATCGCTGAGCACCGCCTTGAGGCGCTCCTCGAACTCGCCACGGAATTTCGCGCCGGCGATCAACGCGCCCATGTCGAGGCTCAGCACGCGCCGGTCGCGCAGGTTTTCCGGCACTTCGTGATTGATGATGCGCTGGGCGAGACCTTCGACGATGGCGGTCTTGCCGACGCCGGGCTCGCCGATCAGCACGGGATTGTTCTTGGTGCGCCGCTGCAGCACTTGTATGGTGCGGCGGATTTCCTCGTCGCGGCCGACGACGGGATCGAGCTTGCCGCGCTCGGCGCGCTCGGTCAGGTCGATGCAATACTTCTCCAGCGCCTGGCGCTGTTCCTCGGCGCCTTCGGACTGCACCTTCTCGCCACCACGCATCTTGTCGATCGCGGCCTCGAGGCCCGCCTTGCCGGCGCCGGCGGCCTTGAGCGCGGTGCCGAGTTCGCCCCGGTCGTCGAGTGCGGCGAGCACGAACAGCTCGCTTGCGATGAACTGGTCGCCGCGCTGCTGGGCAAGCTTGTCGGCGACATTGAGCAATCGGTTGAGATCACTCGACAGGTTGACGTGGCCTTCCTGCCCCTTGGTTTGCGGCAGACGCTGCAGCGCTTCGCCGACGCGCTGACGCAGTAGCGGCACATTGATCTGCGCCTGGCTCAGCAGCGGCACGGTGGAACCGCCCTGCTGGTCGAGCAGCGCCGCCATCAGATGCAGCGGCTCGAGCATATTGTGGTCGCGGCCGACGGCGAGGCTTTGCGCATCGGCCAGAGCTTGCTGCAGGCGTGACGTGAATTTGTCCAGACGCATGGATCACCCGGAAGTATTGAGGAGAGGGCCGCTGTGCGGCGATGTTCGTTGTATGTGGCTGGCACGCGGCCGATTCAAGCGCTGCCGGGAGCGGTTCGGCACGCGCTACCATCGCATTTTGTGGAGAGACGGCACGATGGCCTGGACCGTGCTGCTGCTGGGTGCCTATGGCCTGTTCGGCTCGCGCATCGCCGGCCGCCTTGCGCGCGAGGAAGGCTGGCGGCTGCTGCTGGCCGGCCGCGACGCGCGGCGCGCCGCAGATGCGGCTGCGACGCTGCGGAACGACAGTCGTACGCGGGCAGAACTGCATGGATTTGCCGTCGATGCGCACGCGGCGGATTTCGACCGCATGCTGCAGCAGCACCGGCCCGACCTCGTCATCAACTGCGCAGGGCCGTTCCAGGGCCAGGACTACGCCGTCGCGCAACGGTGTATCCAAGCCGGCGCGCACTACATCGATCTCGCCGACGCCCGCGACTATGTCGGTGGATTCGGCACCGCGCTCGACGCAGTCGCGCGGCAACACGAGCGCCTCGCGGTCACCGGCGCGAGCAGTGTTCCGGGCCTCAGCGGCGCGGTCGTCGATGCACATCGCGGCGCGTTCGCGAGCCTAGACGCAATCGACATCGGCATCAGTCCCGGCAACCGCACCGAACGCGGCCTTGCCACCGTCGCCGCGATCCTGAGCTACGTCGGAAAGCCGCTGCCTTGGCTGCGCAACGGCGCCACGGCGCCGGTGTTCGGCTGGCAGCGCCTGCAGCGCCTACGCTATGCCGATCCGGTCGGCGCTCGCTGGCTGGCCGCCTGCGACGTGCCGGATCTCGACCTGTTTCCCACCCGCTACGGATTGAAAGCGCTGAGCTTCCGCGCCGGGCTGGAACTCAAGCGTCTGCATTTCGGCCTCTGGCTGCTGTCCTGGCTCGCGCGCGCCGGCCTGCTGCGCAACCTGCCGGCACACGCCGCGGCGCTCAAGCGTGCCAGCGAGTGGTTTCTCCGCGCCGGCACGGACACGGGCGCGATGCATGTGGAACTGTCCGGCACCGATTCGTCCGGAAATCCACATCGCGTCCATTGGGAAATCATCGCAACCGACGGCGACGGTCCGCAGATCCCGGCCACGGCCTGCGTCGTGATCGCCGGCAAGCTCGCACGCGGCGAGCTGGGCACCCGCGGCGCGATTCCGTGCCTGGATCTGTTCACACTCGACGAGTGCCTGGCGTCGCTCGCAGGCTATGCGATCCGCACGCAGACGCGGTCCTGACCGCGCTGGTCGCGGTTGTCGCGACACTACGTCAGGCTTGGTGCGGGACGCGAAAACCCGCCTCAGTCCAGAAAGCGCGCTCGCACGGCTGCATCCGGCATTAGGCAATGATCGCGCCGGCCGAACCAGCGATAGCGGTTGCGTGCGATCAGGCTGTACAGCGCATCGCGCAGGAAGGCCGGCAGGACGCGCAGCATCGCGACGAATCGCCAGGCGCCGCCGAAACTGCCGACGAGGCGCAGGATCGCGTCACTTTGTGTATGCGCCCTTCCCTCCGAGACGAACAGGAAGGACAGCGGATCGTCGGCATCGAGTCCATGCGCTTGAAGCAGGTTTCGCCCCGCGGACGACTGCATGGCGGCGAAGCGGATGCACCCGCTGCGATCGTGCCGCAGCACGAACGCGACCCAGGCACTGCAGAGCAGACAGACGCCGTCGAAGACGAGCACAGGCGGCTGGGCCCCGCGGTCAATCACCGCCATCACCGCTGCCGTCACCACCGCCGTCACCACCGCCATCACCACCGCTATCACGGCCACCATCACGGCCGCCATCGCCGCCACCATCACCGCTGCGATCGGCATCGCCATCGCGGCGGAACGGGCGGCCAGGCCCGCGCAGCCCACCGCCGGGCGTGTCCGTATCGGTGTCCCGGCTGTCCGCGCGACTCGCCGACACAGCGTCGAGATCGAGGTCGATATCGTTCTCCGCCTCGTCGTCACGACACGGCGTCGCGAGCGGGGTGCCGCTGCACGGCACATCCAGCCAGCCGCTGTAGTGAACGAGTTCACCGGCCAGCGGCAGCGCCGCGGCGACTTCGAAACAGTAGCGCCCCTTGCCATCTTCGGATTCGCGGGCATGCACGCCCTGGAACCACCGTGCCGGCAGTGGAATACCCAGTGCACGGACCTTGTCCACGCGCCAGCACAGCGCCGCGTCGTCGACGCGGAGCGTGAAGGAGAACGTGACCAGGCCCAGCCGCTCGCACAGACGCCCGTGCTTGCGCCACAGGCGCGAACGCATGCGGTGGCCGTCGAAATCGCGCGTCCACTGCTCGCCGTCGGGCGAAGCGATGATGTCGACGGACAGTGGAGCCTGCCGCATCGCTGGCGGCATGCCGGTAACGAAGGCGCACAGCCGCGCCAGCCAGTTGCGTCCGCGGCGTATCGTCGCCGCACCGGTGTAGCGGCGCTGCCCGGGCTGCAGGTGCAGCGCCTGCACGGTTGCCGGCAAT
>JAAFHE010000290.1:0-5056 GCA_013298265.1 Lysobacterales bacterium
TGACCGCGAGGATTACGACGACGACGAGGATTTCGATCAGGGTGAAGCCGTGTGAGCAGTCGACGTGCGCTCGCGGATGACGGGCGCCGCGTTTCTGAGAGGGTTCGAAGGCCGGGACAGCCATCGCGTCGCTGCTATCAGCTAACTGCATGCGCAAGGACGACACCATCCCCACCCAACCCTCCCCTTGAAGGGGAGGGCTAAAACGCGTGGCGGCATGGCCCCCCTCTCCTTGAAGGGGAGGGCTAAATCGCGTAGCGGCATGGTCCCCCTCTCCTTGAAGGGGAGGGCTAAATCGCGCAGCGGCATGGCCCCCCTCTCCTTGAAGGGGAGGGCTAAAACGCGCAGCGGCATGGCCCCCCTCACCTTGAAGGGGGTGAATGGGCAACCGCTTAGAACCGAAGGTTCTGGTTGCCCTGAACGCCCAACGGGCCGGAGGGTTGGGGTGGGGATGGTGCTGCCGGGCGACGCTACCGTTAAAACGGCCGCAATCGGTAGCGCATTGCACTGCAGCGCGCCTCGCATTCACGCCCTCTGCAAACACCGATACGTCCACGTGATCGATCAGTTCTTCCAGTTGCCAATATCGGCCGTCTCGCCCTCGCCGCCGGTCTTGCCGTCGGCGCCGAGCGTATAGACGTCCATATCGCCGTGCGCGCCTGGGTGCAGATAGAGATAGTTGCGGCCCCAGGGATCCTTGGGCACGCCGTCGAGATAACCGCCCTTGCGCCAGTTCGGCGCTTCCGGAGCACCGCTGGGCTTGGTCACGAGCGCTTCGAGCCCCTGCTCGGTCGCGGGATAGGCGAAGTTGTCGAGTTTGTAGGTATTGAGCGACGTCACGATGGCCTGGATGTCGGCCTTGGCGCGCGCAACACGCGCTTCGCCGGGGTGCTCCATCACGCGCGGAACGACGACGGCGGCCAGGATCGCGAGGATCACCACGACAACCAGCACTTCGATCAGGGTGAAACCGCGCGACAGGGAACGGGCGGAACGGAAAGCGGAAACGCCGGTCATGCGAGGCCTTCTTGCGAGCAGGGGAAAACGTCGCCGATCATAGCAAAGCCATGCTTACCTCCCTGCCCCGTTCCAACGCCGCGCTCGCTGCGCGCGATCTCGCCGTGCTCTGGCATCCCTGTACGCAGATGCACGACCACGAAACCCTGCCCTTGCTGCCCATCGTGCGGGCCGAAGGCGTCTGGCTGCACGATGCCGACGGCGGACGCTACCTCGACGCGGTCAGCTCCTGGTGGACCAATGTCTTTGGCCACCGGCATCCGCGCCTGGTCGCTGCACTGAAGGACCAGCTCGACGTGCTCGACCACATCATGCTCGCCGGCTTTACCCACGAGCCGGCACTGGAACTGGCCGAGGAGCTGGTACGCGTGACGCCGGCAGGTCTGTCGCGCGTGTTCTACGCCGACAACGGCTCCAGCGCGATCGAAGTCGCGCTGAAGATGAGCTTTCACTACTGGAGCAATCTCGGCCGCGGCGCCAAGCAGCGCTTCATCGCGCTGAGCGGCAGCTACCACGGCGAAACCCTCGGCGCGCTATCGGTCACGGACGTCGCGCTGTACCGCGACACCTACGCGCCGCTGCTGCTGCAGCCGCTGTTCGCGCCGTCGCCCGATGCGTATCTCGCCGAACCCGGCGAAAGCGCGCGCGACGTCGCCACACGGCGCCTCGCCGAATTGCGCGTGCTGCTGGAACAACACGCGGCGCAGACCTGCGCCATTCTGATCGAACCGCTGGTGCAGTGCGCTGGCGGCATGCGCATGCACGACGCGAGTTATCTCACCGGCCTGCGTACGCTCTGCGACGAGTTCGAAGTGCACCTGATCGCCGACGAGATCGCGGTCGGCTTTGGCCGCACCGGAACATTGTTTGCCTGTGAACAAGGAAACATTTCGCCCGATTTCCTGTGCCTTTCGAAAGGACTCACCGGCGGCATGCTGCCGCTGTCGGCGGTGCTGACGACCGAGGCGGTCTACGCCGCGTTCTACGCCGAGTACGCCAGCGGCAAGGCCTTCCTGCATTCGCACAGCTATACCGGCAACGCGCTGGCCTGCCGTGCGGCGCTGGCGACGCTGCAGGTGTTCCGCGACGAACCCGTACTCGCGCGCAACCGCGAACTCGCCGCGCGGCTGGCGCGCGAGCTGGATCCGCTGCGCGACCATCCGAATGTCGCCGATGTGCGCCAGACCGGCCTGATCGCCGCGGTCGAACTCGTGCGCGACCGGGCCACGCGCGAGCCGTTCCCGGCGCACGAGCGCCGCGGCCTGCGCGTCTATCGCCATGGCCTCGCGCACGGCATGCTGCTGCGGCCGCTCGGCAACGTGGTCTATTTCATGCCGCCGTACGTGATCGAGCCCGAACAGATCGAAATGATGGTACGCGTGGCGCGCGACGGCATTGCCGAAGCGGTGCGCTGAGCGCTACACGTAGCGGCTGCAACATGCACGCCGCTGCACCGAAGCCGCGGGTGTCGACCTGCACTGGCGTTGAAGCGCGGTGCCGGATTTCAACCGGCGCTGACGCCCGCTTTCGTCGCCTTCGCTAGCCCGCCTTTCTTACGCCCGTTCGTCGCGAGGCCGTCGATACGCCGTGCTGATGCGCGCCGCGGACTTCAGTGACGGCGAAGGCGTAGCCGACACGAGCGAGCCGCGCGCCTCAGGGCGAGTCTATCGGCGGCCGCAGTAGAAGGAGGGAGAAATGCGGGCTGCAACGCGGTGTATCGCAGCGACCGATCCCGCCTCGGATCGCCCGCGCCTGTACCGCCGCTACCATTTCCGGAAAGTGATTCACCCTGTCCGGGCGAACGACGTGATTGCGGCAAAGCCGCCGTACCGCCGCAGCTTCACGCACGATCCCGACGATTTCTGATCACCCGTCGGGCTAGATCGGCAACGGCCGCGCTCTGCGCGGCCGTTTTGCGTTGGGCTACGGCAACGACGCCGACTTTTCGTTGTGGTTGATCCGCGCTGCCGCTGATTCCGGTTTGACAGTTTATTAAGAATGATTATCATTAGCGTGAATTTGACCTCTTCACGTATTGCCAGCCGTGTTCGCCGTCGAACGCCGCCAGCCGCGTCCACCGCACGTACAGGCTGACCCCGCTCAATGTCGCTTACCCGTCTGTCCCTGGCGATCGCCTGCGCGATCGCCGCGCCGAACCTGCGCGCCGAAACCGCGGCCGAAGCCGCTCCCGATACCTACGATCAGCTGGAACGCATCATCGTTTCGGCCACCTTCGTCGCGCAGGCGGTCAAGGATGTCGCCGCCGAAACGACAGTCCTGCTGCGCGAGGACATGGACCGTCGTCTCAACCAGGACCTGCGCGACCTCGTGCGCTATGAACCCGGCGTCAGCGTGACCGGCGGGGGCCGCTTCGGCCTCAACGGCTTTTCGATCCGCGGCCTCGACGGCAACCGCGTACGCATCGAAGTCGACGGCGTCAGCGCGCCGGATGCGTTCGCGATCGGCAGTTTCTCCAGCGCCGGCCGCGATTTCGTCGATCTCGACTCGCTCAAGCGCGTGGAAATCGTGCGCGGTGCGGCGTCGGCACTGCAGGGCTCCGACGCGCTTGGCGGGGTCGTGAGCTTCGTCACCAAGGATCCGGTCGACTACATCGCCGACGGCGCGGACGGCCATTTCCTGAGCCTCAAGGGCCTCTACGACAGTGCCGACCGCCAGTCGACGGAAAGCGTCACCGGCGCAGTGCAGAACGGCCGCCACGGCTTCGTCGCAGTCCTCACGCACCGCGACGGCCACCAGCTCAACAACCGCGGCGAACGCGACGCCTTCGGCAGCACACGCACGCGCCCTAACCCGCAGGAAACCAATAGCAATTCATTGCTGGCGAAATACGTGTTCGGCGATGCGCAGAATTTCTCGCGCGTCACGCTGGACGCCGCGCGCAACGACGCCCGGACCAACGCGCTCGACCAGCTCGGCCTGCGCAGCGTCGGCGGCGCGCAGGCCCTGTATACGCGCTTGGATGCCGACGACCGCAAAGAACGCGCGCGCTTCTCGTTCGACCAAACCTATACGCTGGGCGCGGGCTTCGCCGATCGCTTCGAATGGCGCGCCTACACGCAGACCAGCGACACGCGCCAGGACACGTTCGAGGACCGCTCGGGCTTCGTCAACGGCGCGCCGGTCAATCCGATCTCGCGCTACCGTCGCTTCGAATACGAGCAGCGCGAGCACGGCGTCGAGGCGCTCGCACACAAGCGCGTGAGCAGCGGCGCGGTGACGCACAATTTCGCCTACGGCCTCGAATATGCGGTCGGCCGCATCCGCGAACAGCGCGACGGCTTCCAGCGCAACCTCACGACCGGAGCGGTCAGCAACGTGGTCTCGCCCGACGTGTTCCCGGTACGCGACTTTCCGCTGACCGATACCTCGCGCATGGCCGTGTTCGCGCAGGACGACATCGGCCTGTTCGACGGTCGTCTGCATCTGGTGCCGGCGATCCGCTACGACCGCTTCGAGATCGACCCGCGCCGCGACGCGGTGTTCGAGGCGGACAATCCCGGTGTGGAACCGGTACCGCTCGACAGTGACCGGTTCTCGCCGAAGTTCGCCGCGATCTACACGTTCGCCGACGCCTGGCGTGTCTACGGCCAGCTCACCACGGGCTTCCGCGCGCCGCCCTACAGCGACGTCAATGTCGGCTTCACCAACCTGCAGTTCGGCTACACCGCGCTGCCGAATCCGGACCTCAAGCCCGAGACCAGCCGCGGCGCCGAACTCGGCCTGCGCGTCGATGGCGATGCGGGCTACGCCAGCGTTGCGGTCTATCGCAACCGCTACCGGGACTTCATCGAATCGCTGATCAACGTCGGCACGGATCCGCAGACCGGCCTGCTGCTGTTCCAGTCGCAGAACATCGGTCGCGTAGACATCCGCGGCGCCGAAGCCAGCGCTGCGCTGCGGCTTGGCCACTTCAGCGACGCGCTGGACGGCTTCGAGATCCGCACCGCCATCGCGAGCGCCAAGGGCGACGACCGCGTGCGCAACGTGCCGCTGACCAGCGTGGAGCCGGTCAAGGCGG
>JAAFHE010000290.1:5066-5665 GCA_013298265.1 Lysobacterales bacterium
GAGAGCACGGTCTGGGGCGCCGAGCTGGTCGGCACCTTCGTGCGCGAAAAGAGCCGTCTCGCGCCAGCCGCGAGCGGTACCGCATTTGCCGCGCCGGGCTACGGCATCGTCGACGCCTATCTGCACTACGAGCCGCTGCCGCAGCTGACGCTGTACGCCGGCCTCAACAACATCGGCGACAAGCGCTACTGGGAGTGGAACAGCGTGCGTGGTCTGGCGCTCAGTCCCGCCATTGATCGCTATAGCGCGCCAGGACGCGCAGTCAGCGCCGGCTTCAAGCTCAGCTTCGACTGAGCCGCACCTTTGGAGAATGACTAGATGCGTGTTTTTATACTTATTGCAACCCTTGCCATGACCAGCGCCTGTGCCAGCAGCGGCGGCGCCCGGCTCGCGCCCGCGCTGTCGGGCCTCGCCCCGGCGACGGTAGCGCCGTCCGACTACCAGCGCCCGTGCAGCGGACCGCCGGCCACGCCCGAACTCGCGTTCGAGTGCGACCGGCGCAGCATTCTGGGCATGGTCGGCGAGTTCCGCGTGACATTCGCCTTCGACGAGACGCTCGCGCTCAAGCCCGGCTACAGGCCCAGGTTGGCGCAGCGCTC
>JAAFHE010000291.1 GCA_013298265.1 Lysobacterales bacterium
CCTTCCGTTTCGGCGGCCAGCAGGCGGTGAACGGACTGTTCTTCCTGTCCGCGGTGGGCCTGGGCGCGGCGCTGGTGTTCCAGCTCGACACCACGGTCATCATCGCGTTCTTCGCCGTCTCGCTGCTGTTCGGTGTGCTGATGACGCTGCCGATCGGCGGCGCGGACATGCCGGTCGTGATCTCGCTGTACAACGCGTTCACCGGCCTTGCGGTCGCATTCGAGGGTTACGTGCAGGGCAATGTCGCGCTGATCATCGCCGGTACTGTGGTCGGTGCGGCCGGCACGCTGCTCACGCGCCTGATGGCCAAGGCGATGAATCGCTCGATCAGCAACGTGCTGTTCTCCAACTTCGGCAGCAGCGGCGGTCCGGCGACCGAGATCGCCGGTTCGATGAAGCCGATCGAGGCAGGCGACGCGGCATCGCTGCTTTACATGGCCGAGAAGGTCATCATCGTGCCGGGCTACGGTATGGCCGTGGCCCAGGCGCAGCACAAGATCTGGGAACTGTCGCAACAGCTGATCAAGCGCGACAAGACGGTGAAGTTCGCGATCCACCCGGTGGCCGGACGCATGCCTGGACACATGAACGTACTGCTCGCCGAAGCTGGCGTGCCGTACGACCTGATCGCGGACATGGAAGACATCAATCCGGAATTCGGCACCTGCGATGTCGCCATCGTGATCGGCGCGAACGACGTGGTGAACCCGGTCGCCAAGACCGACAAGTCTTCGCCGATCTACGGCATGCCGATCCTCGACGTCATCAATGCGCGTCAGGTCATCGTCATCAAGCGTGGCAAGGGCGCCGGCTTCGCCGGCATCGAGAACGCGCTGTTCTATGCCGACAACTGCCGCATGCTGTACGCGGACGGCCAGGAAGCGGCGAATCGCCTCATCGCCGAGCTCAAGGGCATCGACTCGGGCGGCGGGCACTAGGAAATCTCTGAAGTCCTGGCACGATCGCTTTACTAAGCGCCAGATCTCCGCAATCCCGCCAAACGCCTGCTGCGCAGGGGCGTTTGGCGTGTTCGGCCGGTTGGGCGTTCAGGGCGATCAGCGGTTCATTGACCAGCCGAAGGGGGCTGACTTGCCCGGGCCGCGCGGCGCTTGCTGCGCAATCGGCCGGTAGGCGGGCAAGCTGCTGCCTGCTTGCCCGCGGTGCGTGATGCCGAACAACCTCAGGCCATCGCGCCCGAGCGCTCGTCGGCCTTGCCTGTGGTGACATCGTCGGCTACGGCAACCAGGCCGACCAGCGACGCGATCGCGCGCATCATCGGCAGGCCGTTCTGCAGGCGCAAGCCTTGGCACAGACCGTCGGCGTCTTGCATGAAGCGGGTCATGCGCGCGCGGTAGTCCGGCCAGCCGGCTTCGTCTTCGCCGTGCCAGGCCCACAGTGCACGCCAGTCACGGCCGAGCTGGCCGGCGAGCTGGTGGAGCTGGCCCAGGCGCTGATCCGGCACGGCTTCGTCGAGTATGAAGGTCATTTGTTCGCGCAGTTCCCAGGGGGTCATCACCGCGGGCAGGTTGGTCGACTCGAAGCGCAGCGCGGTGCCCGCAACCTCGCCGGGCGCGACATGTGCCGCTTTCCACGGCGCCGCATGGCCGGGTACGCGGCTGCGCGCGATGATGTCCCAGAAACCGCTGCCGCCGACCGTGTCGGCGACGAGGTGGATGCGCGGGCGGTCCGCCGAGTTGATGACCTTGTGATTGCGCCAGGTGTCGAAGATCCAGCATTCGCCGGCGGCCATGTGGATGCGCTGGCCGCCACAATGGAACGACACCTCGGGCTGCGTCACGATGGGCACGTGGACACGCATGTGGTCGCGCCAGTAGTAGTCGACGTCCACATGCGGCGTGACTTCCGCCTGGCCGGACAGGCGCATCAGGCGCGAACGGCCGAACACGGCCTGCAGGGAACCAAGCACCTCGCGCAGGTAAGGCAGCTTCTGCAGATGCGGAGTTGGCCGCATGCGGCCACGCACGTCGTCGTTGGTCGGGTCGCCGTCGGTGGCGATCAGCGGCAACGCTGAATTGCCGGGGAATCCCTGCGGATGTGGCCGCCAGACCGACTCGCCCAGGGCGTCGATCTCCGCGGCGAGGACTCCGGCATCGAAGGTCAGCGGTAACTGGATGAAGGGGTATTGGAGTTTCATGGCGATTACGCGGAACGGGAGAAGGTGACGGCAGACGCGCGGTGCGCGGCCCCGGCTTGCTTGGCGATCATGGTGACGCGTCCGCTCTACGGTCCGTCACCTCGGCATAGCCGAACTGGCTGACGTAAGGCGCCAGCACGGAGGATGCCGGCTGCAGCCATTGCGCGTAGCGGAGCCAGCGGCCTATGCCCTTGCGGTTCACGGGCTCGACGACCTGATGGTAGCTGGGTGTGCCGATATAGCCGCGCTTCGCCGCGTGCTCGTGGAATGCCACCATGTTTTCCGACCATTCCAGCCCGAGGAATTCGCACAGCCGGCGCGAAAAACCGGCGACGTCGTCGACGACGTCCTCGTGGCGCGTCTGCAGCAGGTCCAGCCTGAACACACCGGTGAACGCGTTCCAGGCCGCGAAGGCGACAGCATAGCCCTGCGCGGTCGAGTCGAGGCGTTCGCACATGCGTGCATAGGCCGGCGCGCGGAAGATCTGCATGTAGTTGCTGAGCACCACGTCGCGCGGATCGCGCAGCGCCAGGATGATCTTGGCGTTCGGAAACAGGCGATGGATCAGCGGCAGGCGGGTCATGCTGAGCGGGTTCTTGTCGACGAGACGCTTGTCGGCGTCGGCCTGACTGCGCTCGCGTACCTGCTTCCAATAGTGCTCGCGCAAGGCGTCGCAGGTCGCGTCGTCGAGCTTGCCGAGGTCACGCGGATAGTCGTAGCCGCGTTCGCGCATCTGCTGCACGAGCTCGTGTAAGAAGGACTGTTCGTCCATGCAGCTGAGCTGTGGATGCGCATCGAGCATGGTTTCGAGCAGGGTTGTGCCCGAGCGCGGGAAGCCGACGACGAAGATCGGCGACTCGGCAGCCGACGGCGGGCTCACTTCGGCCCAGCCGGCGTAGTCCTGCGCACTGACGTCGACCGGCGGCAGGAGCATGGCGTCGAGTTCGGCCTTTGGCGCCAGCGAAGCGCGCAACTGCTGCATCTGCACGGCATGGCCTTGCTGTAGCCAGTTCATGGCTTGCGCCGCGTCCTGGCGCTTGTCGCTGATCTGCGCGAGGGCGAAAAACAGCTCCGGCCGGCGCAGCGCGATGCGCTCGTCCCGCACCAGCGTCTCGTAGATGGCATACGCTTCGTCGGCGTTGCCGCTGCGGCCAGCGATCTGCGCGCGCACGACGTCGATTTCTTCCTTGATGCCATCGTCGCGCAGCGGTATGCGGGCGAGCAGGACGCCTGCGTCGTCGACGCGGTTGGTGCGTTCGAGGAAAGCGGCGCGTTTGGCCAGGATGCTCGCATTGTCAGGCGCCTGGCGCTCTGCGAGTTCCAGCGCGTAGCCGGCGTTTTCCAGGTCGCCGTTTTCCATGAAGGTCCAGGCGACGTCGGCGAGTGCGTCCGGATTGCTGTGGGCCCAGTCGGCCCACCCTTGCAGCAATGCCATTGCCTCGTCGGTGCGGCCCGCGCGCTGGCAGGTGCCGGCGGTCTGTGCGCGCAGCGTGGCGTCATTGGGCTGCAGCGCGAGGGCGGCCGACAAATGGACCGCAGCGATATGGTTCAGTCCGGCCGCCGACTCGATGAGGCCGAGCTCGCGCAGTGCGTCATATTGCGGATCGAGTGCAATGGATTGCTCGAGTGCGTGGCGGGCGGCAGCGGTGTTGTCGCGTGAACGCTCAAGGTAGCCGAGATTGAGCCAGTGTTCGGCGCGCTCGGGAAAAAACGCGGTGAGCCGCTCGAAGATAGCCGCGGCTTCGTCGAGGCGTGTCTGTGCATCAAGGCTCATGGCCAGCAGCAGCAAAGCGCCTTCGTCTCGCGGATTTCCTGCCACGAGCTGGCGGCTGATCTGTTCGGCCCGGACGAGGTCGCCCGTCTGCAGGGCCTGGAAACCGTTCTGTAGCATGGCGTGTGATCGTCGGTAGGTAACGTTGCAGTATGGCTGCGGCGTGTGATGGCGACAAGGTGAGTCACGTGGCACCGGAATGAAAAAGGCCGCGCGGCTTGCGCCGCGCGGCCTTGATACAACCGTCAAGCCTGAGTTCTTAGAACTTCACGCCGACGCGAGCCCAGTAGAAGCGTCCCACGGTGTCGTAGGTGCGGGCATCGGTATTGCTGTCGAAGCCGTACTGCCACAGCTGGTTGGGCTGCTTGTCGAACACGTTGTCCACACCGATTTCGAGATTGGTGTGAAGCGGCTCGATGTTGTAGCCGAACTGCAGGTTGTGATACGTGATCGCGCCCGAACGGAACGACTGCTGGGCAGCGCCACCCGGCCTGATGACGGTGTAGCCATCGCCTGCGACGGCCTGAACGCCGAAGCGGGTCGGACCGATGTAGCGAGCGCGCCAGGATGCGTCGAACGAGCCCATGTTCCATGCCACGCCGGCGTAGCCACGCACACGTGCGTAGTTGCCGTCGCCGCCCTGAGCCGAGGAAACGTACGAACCCGCGTTGTTGAACTGGGTCGAAACGTCGCCCTGCACCTTCTGCGCGTTGTACTTCGCAACGTAGGTGGCATCCAGCGAGAAGCGGAAGTTGCCCCACTCGGTTTCCGGCAGGCGGTACTTGAAGCTCAGGTCGATACCGGAGGTATCGATGCGGCCCACGTTCTGCGTGCGGTTGTTGACGAAGTTGACGTCGCCCAAGCCGGCAAGGTCACGCGTGAACAGGTTGCAGTAGGTGCCGAAGTTGTAGCACTGGTTCAGGATCGTCTGCGTACCCAGGGTGCCGATGGTATCGGTCAGGTAGATGCGCCACACGTCGGCCGAGGCCGAGAATCCTTCCAGCCAAGCCGGGTCATACACGACGCCGTAGGTGAAGGACTTGCCCTGTTCCGGCAGCAACTGATCGTTGGAACCCTGCAGCGCCTGGGTCTGTGGCGTGGTCTGGCGGAAGCCCGGGCTCAGACCCGCGCACGCGCGGTTGCCGGCCTGGAAGCCCGTACCGTCGCAGGGATCCTGGTAGGTATCGGCCGACGGGGTGACGCCGCCGTACAGGTCCGAAATCGTCGGCGAACGGAAGACTTCGGCAACGGTGCCGCGCAGCAGCACGTCGTCGATCGGACGCCATTCCACACCGATCTTCGAGTTCGTCGTATTGCCGAACGCGGAGTAGTCGGAGTAGCGCGAACCGAGCGTGAAGTTCAGCGACTTGGCCAGGAACACGTCGCGCAGAACCGGGATGAACAGTTCCGCGTAGAACTCGCGGACGGTGAGTTCACCTGCGCTCGGCGACGAGCAGGCGTCGGTCGACGTCTGGCAGGTGCCGACAGCCGGGTCTGCGATGATCGACGCGAAGTCTGGCCGGAAGTACTGGTAGTCCGCGCGGTATTCGCCACCGAACGCGATGCTGAGCGCGCCGGCCGGAAGTTCGACGATTTCGCCGGTCAGGTTGAAGCGGGCGATCTTTTCGTTCGAATAGAAGTGATTCGAAGGAGTGATCGACAGCTTGCGCAGCTCGGCGATGTTTGCACGACCTGCGGCAGTCTGGTTTTCCAGA
>JAAFHE010000294.1:0-3034 GCA_013298265.1 Lysobacterales bacterium
GAGTCGCCTGCCTCCGCGCGGCGCTTGCGGGCTGCGTGACGACAGCCTCGCTACGAACAGGCGCGAGGCATGCGATTTTCTTTTTCCACAAGTTCCATTCTGTGCCGCCGGAGCAGGGACGCGGGACGGATGGCGAAACCGGCGCTCCCCATCACGGCAAAGCATGCGCGTTCGCCGTAACCGGGCCGCTGGCGGTTGACCCGGGCACTCGCATCCCCGCCGGCGACTGCCTGCGCCGCGCCTGGAAAGTGCGACGCGGCACTGCGTCTGTCCGGCATCCGGGCAGCAAGAGCCGGCCGTGACTAGCGCCGCTGCATCGCACTGGCGGTTCCCGATGGCGCTCCGGCGCCCGACGCACTGGGCGACCATTCAATGCGGCGCCAATGGCACCTGTCTTGGGCCCAGTGCGGCGCCCCGGCCATGACCGGGCGGCCACGGTCTTCGCCGCCCGACTGACACCGCCGGAGGCTGCGATCTCCTGCCTCCACCGACGGAGAGACCGCCGCCCACCTGATATCCTCGGACTCGCGCGCCGTCGATTCTTTCCGAATGAACGCTCTCGAACAGCTCCCGATCACGAACCTCCTGGGCGAATGGCGTAACGGCGACGCGAGCGCGCTGGACCGGCTGGTCCCGCTGGTCTACAGCGATCTGCGCAGGCTCGCCCAGCGTCATCTGCGCCGCGAAGGTCCCATCACGCTCAACGCCACGGAGTTGGTCCACGAAGCTTGCCTGCGCCTGATCGGCCCTGCCGTCGAGTTGCAGGATCGCGCGCACTTCTTTGCGATCGCCGCACGTCAGATGCGCCATGTGCTGGTAGACCACGCCCGCCGCAAGCAGCGCGTCAGGCATGGCGGTGGCGCGGCCGCGATCACCCTCCAGGCCGACGACCTCCAGGACACCCGCTCGCCGCCCGATGTCCTCGCCTTCGATCAACTCCTGACTCAGCTCTCGGCCCTCGACCCGCGCAAGCGCGATGTACTGGAGCTGCACTATTTCGGGGGGCTGTCCTACCTGGAAATGTCCCTCGTACTGGACGTATCCGAGGCGACCATTGATCGCGACCTGCGTTTCGCCAAAGCCTGGCTACGCCAGGCACTGCTGGCGTGACGACAGATGCAGCCCGCTTTCGGCGCCTCGAAGAGCTGTTTCACGCGGCGCTGGCCCTGCCGCGGGAACACCGCGACGACTATCTGAAGGCAGAGTGCGCCGACGATGCATCGTTGCGTGCTGAATTGGCCGGACTGCTGGAAGCGGATCCGCACGACGAACCCGGGCCCGCTACCGCCCTGCTGGACAAGGCCAGCCAACAGGCCGTGATGGACCATGCTCTGCTGCCGCAGGGCGCAGTCCTGGGCGCCTGGCGCCTGATTCGCGAATTGGGTAGCGGTGGCATGGGCAACGTCTACCTGGCCGAACGGACCGATGGCGCCTACCGGGCGTACGCAGCGCTCAAGATGCTCAGCCCCTGGCTGCGAGGCAGCGCCTTCGAAACGCGCTTCGCCCTGGAACGGCAAATTCTCTCCGACCTCAGGCACCCCGCCATCGCCAGCCTGCTCGATGGCGGTGTTGCCGCCGACGGCACTCCTTACCTGGTCATGGAATATGTGGAAGGGGAGCCGATTACCCAATTTGGTCAAACACGCGCACTGGACATTCCCCAGCGCCTGCGCTTGCTGCTCGCTGTCTGCCAGGCCGTGCAGCACGCCCACCAGAACCTGGTCATCCACCGCGACCTCAAGCCCGGCAACATCCTGGTCACAGCCGACGGCTCGCCCAAATTGCTGGATTTCGGCATCGCGAAACTGCTGCTGTCCGTCGATGCGCAGCGTTCGGACGAGGCGCCCGAAGCAACGCGCCTGCTGACCCCGGAATACGCCAGCCCCGAACAGGTGCGCGGCGAGCCGGTCACCACGGCCAGTGATGTGTATTCGCTGGGCGTCATCCTGTACCAGCTACTCGTGGGCCAGCGTCCCCAGGTCCCCGGGTCTGATCCTTCCGTGCCCCCGCCGCGACCGAGCAGCGCGGTCCTGCAACGCGACCCGGCCGCGCCCCCCTGGAACACGCCGGAGCGACGACAGACCTGGTCGCGGGAACTGCGCGGCGACCTGGACACGCTGGTACTCACGGCCCTCGCCGCTGAGCCGCAGCGGCGCTACGCCACAGCGCAGCAACTGGGCGACGACATTGAGCGCTACCTTCACAGCCAGCCTCTCAAGGCACGGCCGGATACGCTTGGCTATCGCGCGCGGAAATTCTTCCGCCGCCACCGCGTCGGGGTGACCCTGGCAGCCTTCGCACTCGCGCTCATCGTGGGCGCGGCAATCGCGTTGGCAGTATTGGCGGTACGACTGCGCGACGAACGTGACCGCAGCACCGCAGCGCAGGACCGTGCCGAATACCAACGCCGGGCCGCCGAGCGCGTTGCCCAGTTTCTCGCCCGACTGTTCGACGGTGCCAATCCCAATCCAGCCGAAGGTTCGGCACCGAGCTTGCGCGATGTGCTCGATCGCGGCGCCCAGGACGTGGGCGAACAGCTCCGGGACGATCCACCCGTGCAAGCGCGCCTACTGGTACTGATGGCCAATGCCTACCGCCAGCTCGGCGAGTACCCCAAGGGCATCGCGCTGGCCGAGCGCGCAGTCGCCCTGCGGCGCGCCCAGAACCCGCAGGAACCGGCTGAACTGGCCGAGAGCATCGACGCCCTGGCAGAACTCCGGCGCACCAATGCCGACTACGCCCAAGCCGAGCAACTGCATCGGGAAGCACTCAGCCTGCGTCGCGAAATGGTGCCGGCCGACCCTGTGCAGTACGGCCGCTCGCTAAACAATCTTGCGCTCACCCTGTATGACGCGGGGCGCAACGACGAAGCCCTGCCGCTTTACGAGGCGTCGCTGGCTCTGCGCCGCCGCGCGCTAGGCGACTCGGCGCCGCCCGTGCTGTCCACGCTGGTAAACATCGGCCTGCTCCGGCGAACCCTGGGCGACTACGCTCTCGCCGAAGCGGCCTTCCGCGAAGTGCTGGAGCAGCGCCT
>JAAFHE010000294.1:3044-5534 GCA_013298265.1 Lysobacterales bacterium
CGTGCTCGGTGAGGGTAGCGCTGATGTCTCCATCAGCCTCTACGAGCTGGCCTATGCCCTGCAGCAACGCGGTGAGCTGGACAAGGCCGAGACCCTGCTGCGCGAATCGCACGCGATCGATCTGCACCTGTACGGGCCTGGCCATGCGGAAACCGCGCAGACCCTGGCGCGGCTGGGCAACGTGCTGCTGGCCCGAGGCCAGCTGGAGTCCGCCGAACAGGCGCTCCGGGATAGCTTGCGCATCGTTGAGCGGCATCTGGAGCCGGGTCATCCGCGCATCGCCGCGGCCCAAAGCTACCTTGCCGACGTGCTCGTCGCCCGCGGGCAGCCGGACCACGCAGAACCGCTCTATCAGGCAGCACTGGCGACCCAGCGCAACCGCCTGCGTGCCGCTCATCCGGAAGTCGGCCACAGCTTGCTGGGGCTGGCTCAGGTCGCGCTGTTGCGCGGTGACCGGGTTTCGGCCGCCGCGCGGCTGGACGAATGCGAGCCCGTACTCCGCGATGCGCCGGCCGATTTCGACGACCAGCGCCAGCGCATGCAACGCCTGCGCGCCGACCTGACGCAGCGCGCCGCTGCCACGCGCCCCGCTTCGCGCTAGCCCGTTTGCGTCTTGCCACGGAACGGCGGCGTCGAGTTGCCCCGCATCGGACGGTCCTGCCCACGACGCACAGCAGCGATGAGGGAATCCGGCGCCGCTTGTCGCTGATATCGCCTTCTCCTCCGAGTCTTTCGCCATGCGCACGATCGCCACCCTCCTGCTTGCCGCCTTCCTGGGCCTCGCCGCTGACCCGGCGCGGGCCGTCGACGTTGCCGCCATACGCACTGCCAATGGCTTGTCGGCGAACTGGCGCAACATCATCGGGGCGAACCAGAGCGCGACTGCCGGCTGGTCGTTCCAGGTCGGCCCCCGCGCAGTGCAGGTCCAGGCGCTGGGGCTGTACGACGACGCCAACGGGCTGAAGGATCCCCACCCCATCGGGCTGTGGACGGCGAATGGCACCCTGCTGGCACAGGCCACGCTGCCGGCGGGCACGGCGGCGCTGCGGATCGGCAGCTACCGCTACGTCGCCATCACGCCCCTCACGCTCACCCCTGGGCAAACCTATGTTGTCGGCGCCTATTTCGGGGCCGTAGCCGATCAGTGCGGTACGGCCTGCGGCGACGTGATGCTGTTCGCGGGCGACGAGACCTATGACACGCGCATCAGCTTTGGCCAGTCACGCCAGACACTTTCTATCGCCGGTGCCGGCCCGCTGGCCTACCCCGGCGTGTTTGCCGGCATCGACGAGGGCTTCTTCGGCCCGAATTTCCTGCTCTCCGCCGACTTCACGCCCGATCCTTTCGCGTTCCCCGCGCAGACCAACGCAGCGCCAGGCACCGTGGCGACGTCCAATCCCATCACCGTCAGTGGCATCGACAGCCCCACCGCCGTCAGCGTGGCAGGAGGCACTTACGCCATCAACGCCGGTGCATATACGGCGGCGGCGGGCACGGTGTCGGAAGGTGACACGGTGACCGTGCGGCTTACCGCCGCGCCGACCTTCGCTACCCCGGCAACGGCCAGGCTGACCATCGGCGGCGTCAGCTCGGATTTCGTCGTGACCACGACCGCGGCCGATACCACGCCCGATCCCTTCACCTTCGCCGCCCAGGCCGACGCGGTGCGGGGTAGCGTCGCCACGTCAAACTCGATCGTCGTCACCGGCACCAACAGTCCCAGCGTCATTTCTATCGTCGGCGGCCGCTACTCGATCAATGGCGCCGCCTACGCAGTGGCAACCGCAACGGTGCCGCCGGGCGACTCTGTGACGGTACAGCTGACCGCCGCACCCACCTTTGCCACTGCCGCAACAGCGACGCTGACCATCGGCGGCGTCAATGCTGATTTCGTTGTCACCACGGCGGAAGCCGACACAACACCGGCTCCCTTCGCCTTCATTCCGCAATCCGGTGTCGCCCTTGACACCTGGGTGAATTCAAATCCCGTCACGGTCAGCGGCATCGACAGCCCTAGCACCGTCGCGATCACGGGCGGGGCCTATTCGATCAACAACGCCGCCTACACCAGTCTGGCGGGTACCGTGCAGAACGGCGACACCGTCAGTGTCCGGCTGATGTCACCGACGAGTTTCGCCACGCTTGCCCAGGCGACGCTGACCATTGGCGGGGTCAGCGGCACGTTCGATGTGACCACGCGCGCTGCTCCGCCGCCGATCCCCGTAGCGATGCTCGGACGCCACACAACCCTGCTGCTCGCGGCGCTGCTGGCACTCGTCGGCCTCGCCGCGGCCCAGCGGGCATCGCGGCACTGACCACGCTATCTGCTGCGCTGTCGGTACCGTCGCCGAGGGCGTGCCGCCCATGCGAGGCCGTCCGACATGCGCTGCAGCCACCACCCGCCACTTCCGCGACAAACGGCCGTTGTTATCGCCATGCGCGGCGCCAGCCCATCGCGCTGG
Source organism: Lysobacterales bacterium (assembly GCA_013298265.1). Lineage (GTDB taxonomy): Bacteria > Pseudomonadota > Gammaproteobacteria > Xanthomonadales > Rhodanobacteraceae > Tahibacter. The sequence goes on from JAAFHE010000294.1 coordinate 5,507, forward strand.
CGCCAACACCACAATCGATAGCTGAAGT
>JAAFHE010000292.1 GCA_013298265.1 Lysobacterales bacterium
AAACCGTCATGGTCGCGATCAAACGGGCGGCAGGCCAGTCCCGGCGACACAGCGAAACGGTCTGAACCCATTGCACCGATGGCGCGGAAACCCTGGCATTCCCAGTACGACAGATCCATCAGCGCGCCGACGGCGATGCAGGCGTCGACCTGGCCCGACAGCACCGCCTGAGCCGCCTGGATCACCGCGAGCTGGCCGCTGGCGGATGCGCCTCCGACGGTATAGGCCAGTCCCCGGATGCCGAAATGCGCGGTGCAGAACCCGCACAGGTCCGAATCCATGAACGACAAGGCATAGGTCGGCCGCAGGAACGCGATGCGCTCGCGGTAGCTGTCCTGCAGGTTGACCAGCTCGCGCTGCTGCACGTTGGAACCACCGACGATCAATCCGATGCGCTGCGGATCAAGCTGGCCGAGCTCGGCCTCATCCCAGGCTTCCTGCACCACCGTCAATGCGGCCGTCGCCGATAGCGAGGCCGTGCGCAATAGCTGGCGGGGAATGGATTCCGGCACGGCGATTTCGGGTATTTCGGCGCCGAGCACCGGTACGTCGCCGCGACATCGACCCGGTCGCTGCATTACGCCGAACGCACTGCGTCCGGCCAGCAGCGCGGTGGTGAAATTCTGCTTGCCCTGCCCGATGGCCGATACCACGCCGAGGCCAGTCACAACCAGATTAGTGGCCATCGAACGCTCCTGCGAGTGGCCGCATCGATGGCGGCAAAGCGCTTGAGTGTGCAAGCAAGGCGGTCGCTTGTGCAACAAGCAACAGACGCGGAATTGGCGGATTGTGAAAAGCGCCGTACTGATTCATCGCACTGTCGCGCTTCCGCTCCGGCGCATGCAGTCGGCAAAGGGCGCATCTACGCGGAACGGGACAACGGTACGCTCAGCCGTGCCACTGCGCCGGTCGCGTCGCTGCGGTTTTCCAGGCTGACCTGTCCATGATGCTTGGCGGCGATCTTGCGGCACAGCACGAGCCCGACACCAGCGCCGCCGGGCTTGGTCGTGTAGAACGGCACGAAAAGGTTGTCCGGATTGCGAATGCCGGCGCCGCCGTCGACGACCTCGAACTCGGCATGAGCGTCGACGAGGCGGCAGCCGAAGCGCACCGGTTCGGCGCTGCCCTCGTTGGCTTCGACCGCGTTCTTGACCAGGTTGATCAGCGCGTGCTCCAGATGGACCGGATCGCCGAACAGGATTGCCGTCGGCACGTCACCGGCGCGCTCGACAACCCCGCCGGGAAACATGGCCAGCACGCGCTGCATCAGCCGCGCGGCGGGAAATTCCACTTTGTGCGGCTCGGGCAGCCGCGCGATGCGCGCATACACCGAGATGAACTCCTTGAGGCCTCTCGCGCGCTGCGAGATCACGTCAAGTCCGTCGCGCATGACATCCAGCTGCTGCGCCGCGTCGCCGCGGGCGACGACGCTCTCCAGGGTCTGGCACAGCGACAGGATCGGTGTCAGGGAATTGTTGACCTCGTGGCTGATGACGCGGATCAGCCGTTGCCAGACCAGGATTTCCTCCTCCGCCAGGGCCAGGCGCAGATCGACGATGAACACGATGCGGCTGGGCCGGCCCTGTCGCCGGTAGAACTGCTGGCTCACCTGCCAGCGGCTCTCGGCACCCGGAAAACGGAAATCGATGACGCGCGGTTCAGTCGCGAACGGAATCGCCGCGAGCGGCGTGGCCGCATAGTCGGTGCCGATCAACTGTTCGGCCGGCACACGCAGCAGTTGTGCCGCGAGCGGATTGACCAGACGGATGCGGTCATAGGCATCGCAGGCGACGATCGCGACGCTGATCTGGTCGACGACTTTCTGCAGCATGCCGAGCAGCTCCTGCTCGGTATGCCGGCCCGCTTCGAGATCGCCGATCAGCACGTTGAGCTGGCGATACAGCTCGCCCAATTCGCCCGATTCGCACGCGTGCGCGGCCTTGATGCTGAAATCCTGGGCATGCGCCGCTTCGATCAGGTTGCTCAGCGCGCGGATGCGGTGCCCCACGTCGGCGCGAACCGCCGCTGCGACGATGGCGACCCAGACCACCCCGAGCATGGCCAGCGCTTCCACCCGGTACTTCGGCAGTGCGTCTGCGGCAGCCAGTACCAGGATCAGTACCGGCGGAATGGCGCAGCTGCCGATCCACAACAGCAGCCTCACACCCGCCGACAGCCGCCGCCGCGGCGGCGTGCTGCGCGAGCGCGTGCCCTGGATCACGCCGGCTCCCGCTTGCCCAGGCGCCGGTACAGCGCGGAACGGCTGATACCCAGCTCCTTCGCCGCAATCGCGGCATTGCCGTCGTGCCGGGCCAGCGAGCGCCGGATCAGAGCGACTTCCGCATGCTGCAGGGTCATGCCGTCGAATTCGTCGGCAGAGGCACCGGGCACTGCGCGCGCAATCAACTGCAGATCCTGTTCACCGATCTGCGTCTGCTGCGCCAGCAGGACCGAGCGCTCAACCACATGCTGCAGTTCGCGGATATTGCCCGGCCAGGCGTAGTTCTCCAGCGCGGCACGCGCACCGGCGGAAAACGTTCGCGCCGGTGAGTTGTAGTGCTGGCAGGCGCGGGCGAGGAAACCTTCGGCCAGCAGCAATATGTCTTCGCGGCGCTGGCGCAGCGCCGGCATGTTCAGGGTCACGCCATTGAGCCGGTACAGCAGGTCCTGGCGGAAATTGCGTTCCGCCACGAGGCTGTCGAGATTGGCGTTGGTCGCGGAAATGAAACGCACGCTGGCGTGCTTGGTGAACGAGCTGCCGAGTTTTTCATAGCTACGCTCTTCCAGCAGGCGCAGGATCTTGGCCTGCTGGGTCAACGGCAGATTGGCGATTTCGTCGAGAAACAACGTGCCCTGGTCGGCGAGTTCGACTCGGCCGACGCGTTCGGTCTTGGCGTCGGTATAGGCGCCTTTGGTGTGGCCGAACATTTCGCTCTCGAAGGTCGATTCGGAGATCGCGCCCATGTTGACGCTGATGAAGGGCGCAGCCGCACGGCTGGAGTGCTGGTGGATGTAGCTCGCCAGCAGGCTCTTGCCCGTGCCGTTCTCGCCGGTGATCAGGATCGGCATCGCGCTCTGCGCCACGCGCCGCGCCATCGACAGCAGTTGGTCCATCTCGACCGAACGCGAGAGCAACTTGCCTCCGCTGCGCTGCTGGCGCAGCAGCGCGTTTTCCGCTGTGAGTTTGCGTTCGCGGCCCTGCGCCGCGCGCAGGGCGAGCTGGGTGCGCAAAGTCGACAGCAGGCGATTGTTCTCCCAGGGCTTCTCGACGAAATCCACCGCCCCGCGCTGCATCGCTTCGACCGCGATGCCGATCGTGCCCCAGCCGGTCATCGCGATCACTGGCATGTCTTCGGCCGCTTCGCGCAGGGCGGCGATCAGCGCCAGCCCTTCCTTGCCGGAGGTCGTGTCCTCTACGTAGTTCAGATCCACCAGAGCGAGCTGGCAGGCCTCGCGCCGTGCCGCCGCGACGGCTTCGGCCGGCGAACGGCAGGCGATGCAGCTCATGCCTTCGCTCTTGAGCAGCACGCGCAGCGCCGTCAGTATGCTTTCATCGTCATCGACTATCAGGATCGTCATTGCGCACTTTCCACGGCATTGTCCGCACTGTCGGTCGCCCCTTGCCTGCGGCGGCCGGAGTATAGCAGCGGCCCTGCAGCAGTCCCGGACGGCCCAGGCGCACGACGCTTGTCCGCGCATACGCAGCGTAGCGGTTTGGATGTGCGCCGGGTTTCGGCCGGATCGCCTGCGGCGTAGCCGATGCTGGTCATGCCGTCGATGACAACTTCGCGCTCGATTCCACCGCAGTGCCGGAACCGAAAGGCCGGCGCATCAGCTGCGGCAAGCCTTGCCCGGAAAACGGGAACACCGTCTTTTCCAGGATTCCTGTTTACAACTTCAGCGCGACGGATTTGAGTTCGGTAAACGACTCCACGCCAGCCCGTCCGAACTCGCGTCCCCAGCCCGACTCGCGCCAGCCGCCGAACGGCATGTTGGGATCGACGACGTGGTAGCAGTTGACCCAGACCGTACCGGCCTGTAGCGCTCGCGCCGCGCGGTGCGCGTTCTTCACGTCACGCGACCAGACGCCTGCAGCGAGGCCGTAACGCGTGCCGTTCGCCTGCGCCACCACGTCCGCGAAATTCTTGAACGGCACCACGCAGACGACCGGACCGAAGATCTCTTCCTGTATCACGCGCATGGCGGGATCGGTCCTGGCTAGCAGAGTCGGTTCGACGAAATAGCCCGCGCGGTCGGGACGACGCCCGCCGGCGACGATCTCCGCGCCTGCGCTCACGCCCTCGTCGACATAGCCCTCGACACGTTCGCGCTGCCGCGCCGAGATCAACGGCCCGAGCTGAGTTTCCGCATCGAAGGGATCACCGATCACATAGCTCGACATGGCCTCGGCGAGGCCGGCGACAACGGTGTCGTAGACCGAGTCCTGCACGTACAGGCGCGTGCCGGCGTAGCAGACCTGTCCGGCGTTGAAGAACGCCGCAGCGGCAGAGCCGGCGATGGCCTGTTCCAGGTCCGCATCGGCGAAGATGATGTTCGGCGACTTGCCGCCAAGCTCGACCGTGACACGCTTGAAGTCCTCGGCACAGCTACGCACGATGTCGCGACCCACTGCAGTGGAGCCCGTGAACGAGACCTTGTCGACGCCCGGATGCCGCACCAGCGCCGCGCCGGCTTCGCTGCCCAGGCCGGTGAGTATCTGCAGCACGCCGGGCGGAAAGCCCGCTTCCAGCGCAAGCTCGCCAAGCCGCAGCGCACTCAGCGGGGTCAGCTCCGAGGGCTTGAGTATGATGACGCAGCCGGCCGCGAGCGCTGCCGACAGCTTCATCGCAACCTGCAGAAGGGGAAAATTCCACGGCGTGATGCCGGCAACCACGCCGACTGGCTGGCGCAGGCTGAAGGCCTGGAACGGCGTCGGCGCACAGGCCAGATCGAAGGTCTCGCCGGTGAGCTTGGTCGCCCAGCCGGCGTTGTAGCGGATCGTGTCGACGGTGAACGGCACGTCGACCATGCGCGTGATCATCAGCGGCTTGCCGACGTCCAGCGATTCCAGCTCGGCGAATTCAACGGCGTGACGCTCGAGCAGGTCGGCCAGCTTGAACAGTGCGCGCGCGCGGAATGTCGGCGGCTGCGTGGACCAGCGCCGGAAGGCCGTGCGCGCAGCGGCGACGGCGAGCTCCACGTCGGCGGCGGCGGCCGCGGCAACCTGGACAATGGGTTCACCGCGCGCCGGATCTTCGATTGGCATGCGCGCGCCGGACTGTGCATCGACCCAGCGGTTGTTGATCAGCAGTTGCCCGGCACGCAGCAGGAAATCAGCAGTCGCGGCCGACAGAGCCGGACGTTGCGGCGGGTTCGCAGCAATGGCGTTCATTCAGATGTGTTCATCGGCAGGTGAGAGCTCGTATGTCTTGCAGTACCGGCGCAAGAACAGCCCCGCGTACGGTCTGTTCGGCACAATGGATGGACCCGACAGGCAGATTGGTCATTTTCAGCGCAACGCACGCACACGCTGCGGCGCACACTTGGAAACCGGCCACCGTCCGGCGGCGGCGGACTGTATCGCCTA
>JAAFHE010000293.1 GCA_013298265.1 Lysobacterales bacterium
TGCGACGTCTGGGAGCACGCCTACTACATCGACTACCGCAACGCGCGCGCGAAGTACGTCGAGGGATTCTGGAACCTGGTCAACTGGGATTTCGTTACCGAACAGATGGCCTGACACTGCTGCAAGCCGAACAAAAAAGCCGCCTTCCGGCGGCTTTTTTGTTTCCTCAGCCGGCCAGCGCTCTCAGCACCGGTTCGGCCTGTAGTTCCCGTCCCAGCGCCCACGCTACGCGGGCGAGCCGATCGCGCATTTCCTCGGCGGTGAATGCGCATAACGTCGCATGACCTACTTTGCGGCCGGAGCGCGGCTCCTTGCCGTAGTCGTGCCAGTGCGCGCGTGGTTCGGCCAGCACCGGCGCGGATTCGGGCAGTTCGCCGATCCAGTTGAACATGACATTGACGCCGAGCGAACTGGTATCGCCCAGCGGCAGGCCGAGCACCGCGCGGACGTGGTTCTCGAACTGGCTGCAGGGGGCGCCCTCTATCGTCCAATGACCGGAGTTGTGCACGCGCGGCGCCATTTCATTGCCGAGCAGGCGCCCCTCGTGCACGAACAGCTCCAGCGCGAAAGTACCGACATAGTCGAGCGTTTCGGCGACGCGCCGTGCCAGTGCCGTGGCCTGTTCGGCGAGCGCAGCCGAATCCGGGGCTGGTGCCAGGCTCATCGACAGGATTCCGTCCCCATGCCAGTTCTGCGTCAGCGGATAGCTGCGAAACTCGCCTTCGCGCGAACGCACGGCGACAACCGACAATTCGCGCTCGAATGGCACGAAGGCTTCGAGGATCAGCGGTGCCGGACCCAGCGCAGCCCACGCGGCTTCGACATCGGCAGGGCTTTTGAGGCGGAACTGACCCTTGCCGTCATAGCCGAGGCGACGTGTCTTGAGCACGGCCGGACAGCCGATGTCGGCGAGCGCGAGTTCGAGATCGGCCCTGCTGTCGACGGCCGCGAACGCGGGAGTCGCCAGGCCTATCTCGCGGAATAGGTTCTTCTCCGCCAGGCGGTCTTGCGCCAGTGCCAGCGCGCGCGGATTCGGATAGACCGCCGTATGCTCGGTCAGCCATTGTGCGGTTTCGGCTGGCACGTTCTCGAAGTCGAAGGTCGCGACGTCGATGCGCGCGGCGAATTTTTCCAGCGCGGCGAAATCGCGCCAGTCGGCCTGTAGCAGTGGCGCGACCTGGCTGGCACAGGCGTCGGCGAGCGTGTCGACGACAAGGAAGCGAACACCGAGCGGAGCGCCGGCGAGCGCAAGCATGCGGGCGAGCTGACCGCCGCCGAGAACACCGACGGTCGTCATGGCAGCCGCGGATCCGCGTTGGCGAGGACAGTCTGCGTCTGGTTGGCGCGGTACTCGGCCAGCGCCCGGCCTATCGCTGGATGTGTAACCTGCAATAGCGCAGCGGCGAACAGTGCGGTGTTGGTGGCGCCGGCCTTGCCGATCGCGAACGTGGCCACGGGAATGCCGGCCGGCATCTGCACTATAGACAGCAGCGAGTCCATGCCATTGAGCGCCTGCGACTGTACCGGGACGCCGAGCACGGGAACGCTGGTCTTCGCCGCCAGCATGCCAGGCAGATGCGCAGCTCCGCCGGCACCGGCGATGATCGCGCGCAAGCCACGGGCAGCCGCTTGTTCGGCGTACTGGAACAACAGATCAGGCGTACGGTGCGCTGAAACGACGCGCACCTCATGCGGCACACCCAGGCGGGCCAAGGTTTCGGCGGCGTGCTGCATCGTCTCCCAATCCGAACGCGACCCCATCACCACGCCTATCAGAGGCTCGCTGCCGCTCGCCATGCTCATTGGTCCGCCCTGGGCAAAAACGGTATTGTAGGGGTAAATCCTCACAGGGACTCGCGCCATGGACAAGCGCCTGCTCGACATTCTTTGCTGCCCGGTCAGCAAATCCCCGGTACGCCTGCTCAGCCGTGCGCAACTCGACGCGATCAACGCGGCGATTCGCGGCGGCTCGGTCGAGACGGTCGCTGGCGCTGCCGTAGGCACGGCTCTTGCTGCCGGTTTGGTGACGGAGGATGGTAAGGTCATCTACCGGATCGAGGACGACATTCCGGTAATGCTCGCCGATGAAGCAATAGGCACGACGCAACTGACCGAGTTTCCCGACTGATCGTAAAACCGCGACGTTGTTCGCAGTTGTCTTGTGATGCATTCCTGATCTTCGCCGAATCGCCGAGCCTGTATTTCCATGCGGCCTATGAGCGCTAACGACAACAACCCGAAAATAGTCGATCTCAACCAGCGCAGCGCTGCGGCGACCTTAGGTGACAAGCCTGCCGAAGCGTTGTCGCAGATGCGCGCGCATGCGCTCAAGCGGCTGACGGCGCTTGCCACGACGTTGTTCGAGAATGCCGACGACGCCTTGTTCGATCTGGCGAGCAAGGCAGACAACAACGCGGTGCAGGCGCAGTATTTCGATGGCATGCGAGAAGTTCGCAAGAAGCGCCAACAGATCGAGGCGCGTTTTCAGGAACAGCTCGCACGCCAGTTCGTAGACTTCCTCGCCGGGCGCGGCATTGCCGCCAAGCCAGAAAGCAGCAACGGCGAAATGTCGTTGTCCCTGGTCGAAAACACGGAGCTCGAAGAGTCGCTGGCTGTCGCCAGCATGGTTGCCAAGACCGAGAACCGGCTGCAGCGCGTGCTGTTCGCGATCAACCAGCGTGTGTCGCACATCAGTAATCAGCGCGTTGAGGACACCAACAGTCCGGTCGGTCCCGCCGCGGTCGGCCAGGCTTTCCGCCTCGCCAGTAGTGAACTCGAAGTCGAGCTTCCAGTGCGGCTCATCGTCTATAAACTGTTCGACCGCTACGTGATGGGCGGGCTCGACCAGTTCTACGACGAGCTGAATAGTTTGCTCGTACATGCGGGCGTGCTGCCGCAGATGCGCGCCACCGTCGCGCGCCGTCCCGGCAGCCCGATGCCCTCTGCGCCACTGCGTCCGGGCGAGGCGGCAACCGCAAACCTGACTGGGCTGGAGCAGGTCGAGACCGCGGCCGGCTATCTGCCCGTGGATGCGGCAGCGGCCGAGCTTCAGGCAAACCTTTACAGCTCGCTGCGCGGGTTGCTGTCGACGCGACGCGGTGATGGCAGCGACGGCGGTGGCGCCGGCAACTACGCACCAGCCACCTACAACCCGAACGTGGTGCCGCTCAATGCCGGCGAGCTCCTGTCGGCACTGTCGATCCTGCAGAACCAGTCGCTGAGCGTGCAGAGCGCGGCGGAGTCAGCCCAGGTAGCGCTGCGGATCAAAGAAGAACTGCTCGGACAGGCCGGCAAGCTGCGCGGCGAAAACGGCGCCAACGTGTCCGGCGCCGACGAAGACACCATCGATCTCGTCGGCATGCTGTTCGAATACATCCTGCAGGATCGCAACCTGCCGGCGCAGATGCAGGCCATGCTGGGCCGATTGCAGATTCCTTTCCTTAAGGTTGCCCTGCTCGACAAGCATCTGTTCGCGCGCCGCACTCACCCGGCACGCGTTCTGCTCGACAGTCTCGCCCAGGCCTGCGTGGGCTGGTCCGAGGAATCCGACCGCGACCAACGCCTCTACGGCAAGGTCAAGGAAATCGTCGAGTCCCTGCTCAAGGACTTCGAGGATGACCTGGGCATTTTTGATCGCCTGAGAGTGGATTTCGAAGCATTCGCCGACACCAACAAACGCCGTGCCGATCTTGCCGAGCAGCGCGCGGGCGAAGCGACACGCGGGCGCGAAAAGCTGCTTGATGCGCGTCGCACGGCGGCGCGCGAAATCATGCTGCGGATCGAAAGCCGGGCAATGCCGGAGATGATCCGCAACCTGCTGTCGCGTCCCTGGGCCAACTACCTCGTACTGGTGCTACTGCGTCAGGGCGACGAGTCCGACGAATGGCGCCATGCGCTGCGCTTCGCCGACGAACTGGTCTGGAGCGTGCAGCCCAAACAGAACGGCGCCGAGCGGGAACGCCTGACCGCGGTGTTGCCGCAGCTCGAGAAAACGCTGCGCCACGGCCTCGCCACGGTCGCCTTCGACGAGACCGACGTTCGCCGGCTTATGCAGCAGCTCAACGTGCTGTACCAGTCGCTGCTGCAGCCCGCTGCACCGACAGCAGTGACCGAAGCGCCCGAGCTGGAACTCACCGATCCACTGCCGGCTGCCAGCCAGGAAGCCGGCGATTCGGTCATGAGCGTGATCGCCGAGGAAGAGCCGGTAGCTGCGCCGCTGGATTCGGTCGAGGAGCGCTGGATTGCCGCGGTACGTGAGCTCAAGGTTGGCACATGGATCGAGTTCCTGGATGAGCAGGGAGCGAAAGAGCGCGCCAAGCTTTCGTGGATCAGCCCGATCAGCTCCAAATACCTGTTCGTTAACCGCAAAGGGCTCAAGGTTGCTGACCGCACGTTAGTGCAGCTCGCCAGCGATCTCGCCGAAGGACGCGTCACGGTGCTCGAAGAAGTTCCGCTGTTCGACCGTGCGCTCGACGCGATCGTCGAGCGGCTCAAGAGCACGCACGCCGCGAAGATGGCGCCCGCCGCCGCTCCGGCGAACGCCGTCGTCGCGACACCTCATTGACCGCAGAACACCGCAGGACGCGCTTATGCGATTCGATCCGCCGGAAGCGTCGCTGATTCTGGCGGACGTGCGTCGTGCCCTGGCCGAAGACCTGGGGCCTGGCGATGCCACTGCCGATCTGCTGCCAGCCGAAGCGATGGCGCAGGCCTACGTGATTACACGCGAAGCCGCAGTACTCTGCGGCCAGGACTGGTTCGAGGCCTGCTTTCGCGAACTCGATGCCGACATGGCTATCACCTGGCACGCGACCGATGGCGACCGTCTCGACGCCGGGCAGACTTTCGTGGAAATGTGTGGCAGCGCGCGTGCGCTGGTTTCCGCCGAACGCTGCGCGCTGAATTTCGTACAGACGCTGTCGGCCACGGCGACGGTCACCGCAGCACATGCCGCCGCCGTCGCGGGCACGCGGACGCGCATCCTCGATACGCGCAAGACGCTGCCAGGCTTGCGTATCGCGCAGAAGTACGCGGTACGCTGCGGTGGCGGCAGCAATCACCGCATCGGTCTGTTCGACGCGATGCTGATCAAGGAAAACCATATCGCCGCCGCCGGCTCGCTGACCGCGGCCGTGCGCGCGGCACGTGCCTACCACCCGCAACTGCTGCTCGAAGTGGAAGTCGAGAACTTTGCCGAGCTGGACGAGGCGCTGGCAGCCGGCGTCGACCGCGTCATGCTCGACGAATTCTCTGACGCCGACCTCGGCCGCGCAGTGGCGCAAGTGGCTGGGCGTGCGGAAATCGAAGTGTCCGGCGGTGTGGACTTTTCGCGCCTCAAGAACATTGCCGCCAGCGGTGTCGATTTCATCTCGGTCGGCGCACTCACCAAGCATGTTCGCGCGATCGATCTGTCTATGCGAGTAAAGCTAAATCCGAAGTAACGCTTCGCTGCAGTCGCTGCCAGAAGACGACAGGCCGAGAAGAAGACTGTCCGCCGCCAGCGCCACGATTCACACAACCGTCTTTACGGGACAGCCAGCGGCGACAGCGACGCCTGGGCCAT
>JAAFHE010000295.1:0-1371 GCA_013298265.1 Lysobacterales bacterium
ACTGCGCTTCCAGCGAGCGCGTCGATCCCATCTACCGCGAAACCGCCTACCGACTTGGCGCCACGCTCGCCGATGCCGGCGCGACCGTCGTCTATGGCGGCGGCGGCAGCGGCCTGATGGGTGCGCTCGCCGACGGCGCGCTGTCCCGCGGCGGCACCGTCGTCGGCATCATTCCGCGCTTCATGATCGATGTGGAATGGCAGCATCCCGGCGTGGCGAATCTCGAAGTCGTCGAAGACATGCGCGAGCGCAAGCACCGCCTGCTGACCCACTCCGACGCCGTGATCGCCATGCCCGGCGGCAGCGGCACGCTGGAAGAACTGTTCGAGGCGATCACCCTCAAGCGCCTCGCGCTCTACTTCAATCCGATCGTGCTGCTCAACACGCGCGGCTTCTACGATCCGCTGCAGGGTTTTCTGCGCAACGTCGTCGCCGAGCGCTTCCTGAATCCCGAACACATCGACATGTGGTCGCTCGTCGATGAGGTAGACGAGGTGCTGCCGAGGATTCGCACGACGCCGCGCTGGCCCGACGATGCGCTGAGCTTCGCTGCGGTACGCTGAGTTCCCGTCTGCGGCGGCCCGGACAAGGTTGCCGATGCGGAAGCGGAGCTCGCCGATAGCGGGGCAAGCCCGCCCGCGGGCGCGTCAGCGACGCAATACCCGCACTGGCACGCCTACGTGCGGCGGCATATTTTCGGTACTTTTTCCTGTCGCCACGGAGCCGACGCCGCCATGAAATTCATGCTGCTGATCTATACCGACGAGAATCGCATCAACGCGCTGGCGCCCGGCGAATTTGACCGCCTCATGCGCGAATGCCTGCGGCACGCCGACGAATTGCGCGCCGCAGGCACGCTACTGGACTCGCAACAGCTCGAGCCGGCGCTATCGGCGCGCTCGCTGCGCCAGCGCAGCGACAAGGTCAGCGTAGTCGACGGGCCGTTCGCCGAAACCAAGGAAATGCTCGCCGGGTTCAACCTCATCGAGGCGGCCGACCTGGACGAAGCCGTGCGCATCGCAGCGGAATTTCCGTGGACCCGTACCGGCAGCATCGAAGTGCGCCCGGTGCGCGACATGGACGCAGTGCGCCGGCGCGTATCGGCCTGAAGCGACCTGTCATTCCGGCCGCAGCGGCACCGGCATCACGCGCCGCGTACGCAGCGCATCCCAGCTGAATAGCGCAAGACCCAGCCAGATCAGGCCGAACGTGATCGCGCGCGCCGTGCCGAAGTGTTCGCCGTAGAACGCAACCGCAAGCACCATGCCGAGCGACGGGCTGATGTACTGCAGGAAGCCGATGGTCGTATACGGCAGGCGCTGCGCACCTGCCGCATACAGCGCAAGCGGAATCGTCGTGACCACACCGGCA
>JAAFHE010000295.1:1381-5519 GCA_013298265.1 Lysobacterales bacterium
GCAAAATAGATCAGCGCCAGCGGTGCGACCAGCGCAGTTTCCACGCCCAGGCCGTTGAGCGCGTCGAGCGCGACCTGTCTGCGCAGCAGGCCGTAGAAACCGAAGCTCACGGCGAGCACCAGCGAAATCCATGGCAGATAGCCTAGCTGCACGACCTGCCACGCCACGCCGAGGAAAGCCAGCACGACCGCGGCGATCTGCAGCGGCCGCAGGCGCTCGCCGAGGAACAGCACGGCCAGCAGCACGTTGATCAGCGGATTGATGTAGTAGCCCAGGCTCGCATCGAGCATGCGGCCGGTATTGACTGCATAGACGAAGACCAGCCAGTTGGTGCTGATCAGCAGCGCGGTCAGCGCGAGGGTCGCCACGACGCGCGGATGCTCGCGCAGCCAGCGCCAGCCGACGAAACGCCGGCTGAGTACCAGCACCAGTCCCATGAGGACGCTGGACCAGACGATGCGGTGCGCGATGATCTCGTCCGGCGGCACCTGCTGGATCAGCTTGAAGTACGCGGGCGCTATGCCCCAGAGCACGAAGGCCGCAAGCGCGTATACCAGGCCGCGGCGATAGGTGGGATCCAAGCGGTTCTCGGCGTTGACGGGTCGTACAGTCTAGCCCGCCTTTCTCACACCCGTTCATAGCGAGGCCGTCGAGACGCCGTCCTGATGCGCCCCGCGAACTTCAGTGACGGCGAGGGCGTAGCCGACGCTACGTCGAGCGGGCACGAGCGAACAGCGCGCGTCAGGGCGAGTCTATCGGCAGCCGCAGTAGAATCGGTGCGAGAAATCCGTACTAGCGCCGGTGGTGAAAGCCCTCCCCTCCAAGGGGAGGGCTCAAGCGCGAGCCGGCCTGACGTTTTGTTCGACGCTGTTAACGTTTTACGTCGCCGGCCGCTGCGCCACCTTGGGTTCGGCGATCTCGCCACCCGGCTTGGCATTGCCGGCCATCTCCTGCCCCGCATCCGCCGGCAGGCGCCACATCGACCAGGCCGACAGCGCCGAACACAGGCCGACCACGGCAAACGCTACGGCGAAATTCGCCGATGCGGTTTCCGGCTGTCCGCTGACCCGAGCCGCAAACTGCAGCGCGTAGCCACCGATGGCAACGCCGAGGCTCAGCGACAGCTGCTGCATCATGCCGGCAAGGCTGCTCGCCTGACCTAGCTGCGCCGGCTGCACTTCGGCGTAGCTGATCGCATTCAGGCTGGTGAACTGCAGCGAGCGGAAACAGCCTGCGACCAGCAGCACGCCCGAAATGAACAGGTGCGGTGTGTCCGCGCGGAACAGGCCGTAGCCCGCGAGCAGTGCCGAGGCGATCAGCGCGTTGAACAGCAGCACGCGGCGGAATCCGAAGCGGCGCAGGATGCGCGCGGCGAGCGTCTTCATGAACATCGCGCCGGCCGCGGATACGAAGGTGATCAGGCCCGACTGCAGCGGATTCAGGCCGAAGCCGAGTTGCAGCATCAGCGGCAGCAGGAACGGCGTCGCGCCGACACCGATGCGGAACAGCGAACCGCCGATCACGCCGGCGCGGAACGTCGGCAGGCGGAACAGCGCGAGATCCAGCAGCGGCTGCGGATGGCGCTGCGCATGCCACACGTAGGCGGCGAGCATCGCCAGGCCGAGACTGAGGCAAGCCAACGCCGCCCACAGCGGCACGAGGTGCTGACCCACCGTCGAGAAACCGAACAGCGCGAGCGCAAGCCCAATGCCCGACAGCGCAAAGCCTCGGCCGTCGAGGGGTCGCGGCGGCTCGCGCAGGTTCGGCACATGACGCCAGGCGAGCCAGATGCCGAGCACCCCCATCGGCAGATTGATCAGAAAAATCCAGCGCCAGTCGAAGAAGGTCACGATGAAGCCGCCGAGCGGCGGACCGAGCATCGGACCGACCAGCGCCGGGATCGTCAGCCAGCTCAGTGCGACAACAAGTTCACTCTTGGGCACCGTGCGCAACAGCACGAGCCGGCCGACCGGCACCATCAGCGCGCCGCCCATGCCCTGCACGAAACGCGCGGCGACGAGTGCCGACAGCGACGAACTCGCCGCGCAGCCGATCGAGCCGGCGAGAAACACGCAGATCGCGAGCATGAACGTGCTGCGCGAACCGACGCGGTCGGCGATCCAGCCACTGACCGGAATGAACACGGCCAGTGCGACGAGATACGTCGTCAATGCAAGCTTGAGCGAGATCGGCGAGGTATCGAACTCGGCCGCGATCGACGGCAGCGCCGTCGCGATCGCGGTCGAATCCATGTTCTCGATGAACAGCGCGCAGGCGATGATCAGCGGCAGCCGGCGTTCGGGCCTCATGCCGCGGCAATCACGTTGTCAGGATTCGCGCGGCTTCGCATCGGGTGATTGTGCGCAATCGCGCACGTGGACACTAGCGCGTCCTGGACAGGGGCTCGTCTGCGACCGTTCGCGGAAGGCGTGCATCTGGAATCGAACACGCGCGTCGAGCGGGCCCCGCCTGCCGTTCGATGCGCCCCGTCTTCACACATCACCTGACGAGGGATCGCAATGCGAATGGCCACCACGTTTTCCACTGCCCTGCTCTGCCTGCTCGCGACACTACCTGCTTTGGCGCAGCAACCCGCCGGAAATTCCGCAACCATCGACGCGAACGCGCGCGCGGCCGTCATCGCCACGCTGGGCGAACGGCTCAGAACGCGCTACGTGTTTCCGGAGATGGCCGAGCGGCTTGCGAAAGCGACCGCAGCGAAACAGGCGAAACACGGCTACGACGCCGCTACGACGGCGGACGCGCTGGCCGGGGCGTTGACCAGAGACCTCGTCGAGCTCGGCAAGGACAAGCACTTCCGCGTATCGTTTGACCCCGGCTTCACGCCGCGGCCGGAGGGCAAGCCGGTGCTGCCCACGCGCGAGGAGGTTGCCGCGTATCGCGAGGAGATCGCGCGGATGGGTTTCGGTATCGAGCGCGTGCAGCGTTTACCGGGCAACGTCGGCTATCTCGAGGTGCGCGGCTTCGCCGAGCTCGCCTACGTCGGCCAGGCATATACGCAGGCGATGTCGCTGCTGAGCGGCACGGATGCGCTGGTACTCGACCTGCGCCGCAACGGTGGCGGCCAGCCCGAGAGCGTCGCGTATCTGCTGAGCCATTTTTTTGGCGTCGACGACGACCGCCATCTCAACGATATCTACGACCGCCCGGAAAACCGCACGCGCGAATTCTGGACGAATCCCGCGGTGACGGTCCGCTATACGAACCCGATCTACGTGCTGACCTCCGGCGACACGTTCTCTGGCGGCGAGGAAGCCGCCTATGACCTGCAGACGCAGAAGCGCGCGACGCTGGTCGGCGAAACGACGGGCGGCGGCGCGAATCCGGGCGACATGGTCGCGCTCGGACATGGCCTCGTCGCGTTCATCCCGACAGGCAAGTCGATCAATCCCATCACGAAGACGAACTGGGAACACGTCGGCGTGAAACCCGACGTGGCCGTGCCCGCGGCGGACGCGATGAAGGTCGCGTACACGACGATACTCAAAGACCTCGCCGCGAAAGCGACTGATGCGGGTGATCGCGAACGCATCGGACGCGCGTTGGCACAGTTGGAGAAGGATGAAGTCGACCTGCCGCGGTATTTTCCACGGCGGCGATGAGCGGGACGGACGTCGACGAACGCCGCGTCGACGCACGGTGTTTTTCGGCATGCGCGCTAGCCCGCCGTTCCCACACCCGTTCGTAGCGACGCAGTCGATACGCCGTCCGGATGCGCGCCGCGGACTTGAGTGACGGCGAAGGCGTAGCCGACACGACGTCGAGCCGGCACGAGGGAGCAGCGCGCATCCGGACGGCGTATCGGCGGCCGCAGTAGAAGCGGTGTGAGAAAGGCGGGCTAGTCGCCGAACCCGTCCTCGAAGATCGAATCGACGAGCGCAAGGCGGTAGAGCACCGCATCGCCGACGCCGTAGGTGCCCATGTAGAGCTGGCCGTTCGCGCTGACGCCGAAGCCGGTCGGCGGCTTCGGCGAATGGCCGAGTGCGGTGCTGGTCCAGACGAGGCCGTCGCCGCTGTCGGCCATATAGACGTTGTTGTTGCAGAAGTCGGCGTAGACGTAGCGGCCTTCGAGGTTTGCGTGGAACGCGTTGCGCATACGCAGACCGCCGACGACGGC
>JAAFHE010000296.1:0-4833 GCA_013298265.1 Lysobacterales bacterium
CTGACCACGACGGCGATCGACGTGGACGAAGAACTGCTCAATCGCTGCCTGGTGCTGACGATCAACGAGTCACGCGAGCAGACCGCGGCGATCCAGGCGCGACAGCGCAGCGCGCGGACCTTGGGCGGGCTGCTCGCGAAGGCCAGCGCTGATGCGGTGCTGACAGCACATCGCGCCGCCCAAGCGCTGCTGCGGCCGCTGGCGGTGGTCAATCCGTTCGCCGAGCAGCTGACGTTTGCCAGTGATCGCGTGCGGCTGCGGCGCGATCACGCGAAGTACTTGGCACTGATCGACAGCATTGCGCTGCTGCACCAGTACCAGCGGCCGGTGAGATCGGTGATGCACAACGGTGTGGCGCTGGAGTACGTGGAAGTGACGGCCTCCGACATCGCTACCGCCAACCGGCTCGCCCATGAAGTACTCGGGCGTTCGCTGGATGAGCTGCCACCGCCGACGCGGCGGGTGCTGGCGCAGACCGCGGACTACGTGCAGGCGCGAGCCGTTGCACAGGGCATTGAACGCAGCGCCGTGCGCTTTACGCGGCGCGAACTGCGCGAGCACGTGAGCTTGAACCACAGCCAATTGGCCGTGCACTTGGATCGCTTGCTGGCGCTGGAATACGTGATCGCGCATCACGGCCGCAATGGTCAGCGCTTCGTCTACGAACTGGTGGTTGACGGTGACGAGAGCGCGAACAAGCGCTTGCCGGGGCTGTTTGATCGCAGTACGACGGCCAACCTTCCGGCCACGAAGGCCAACCTTCCGGCCTCAGAAGCCGACCTTCCGGCCCGCTTCCGGGCTGCTTCCGGTGAGCTTCCGGCCACCTTCCGGAGGGGTAAAACACCTCGAAACGCGAGCGCTGAAGCCATTCTTCCTGCTTTAGCCGCTGCGACTGAAGAAAACGCACTACTCGGCGAGAAAAAACGCGCACCACGTCGTAACGGGACGTCGTACCTGGACAACCACGAGTTGCCGCTGTGATGCGCACGCCCATGATGCGTGCGCGGCTGTATCGGCTGCTGCATGCGCCGACCGGGCCGGAGGCGCTGGTGATGTGGATGCGCCGCTATCTGGAGGCGCTGGCCATTGCCCACATCAGCACAGCCACGCAACGCACGCGGCGTAATGATCTGGCCCTGTTCGTGGAGTGGTGTGGCGAACGCGGTATCACGTTGCCGTCGGAGGTCAGCAAGCCGGTGCTGGAGCGCTATCAGAAGCACCTGTTCTACCTGCGCAAGCCCGATGGTCAGCCCTTGGGTGTGGCGCGGCAGGCGCACCTGATCGGTAATGTGCGGCAGTTCTTCCGCTGGCTGACCAGGCACAACCACATCGCTGCCGATCCGTCGTCAGGCCTGGACCTGCCGCGGGTGCCCAAGCGCGTATTGCCGCATGCGCTGAGTCAGGAAGAAGTCGAGCGCGTGCTGAGCCTCTTGGACCTGAGCAATCCCTACGAGCTGCGCGATCGGGCGGTACTCGAAGTGCTGTACTCGACCGGGCTGCGCCGTTCGGAACTGCGGCACCTGAGCGTGTACGACATCGATGCCGGCCGCGGCACCGTGTTCGTACGCCAGGGCAAGGGGCGCAAGGATCGCGTGGTGCCCATCGGCGAACGCGCCCAGGCCTGGGTGCGCCGCTATCTCGACGAGGTGCGTCCGCATCAGCTCATCGATCCGCAGCAGACGGCGCTGTTCCTCAACACCTACGGCGGCCCTTTGAGCCTGGAAGGACTCACCCAGCGGGTACGCGACTACTTCCAGCGTGCCGGCATCACGAAAGCCGGCTCCTGTCATCTGCTGCGCCACACGATGGCAACGCTGATGCTGGAGAACGGCGCAGACGTGCGCTTTATCCAGGAAATGTTGGGCCACAGCAGCCTGGCGACCACCGAGCGGTATACGCATGTCTCGATCGCCAAGCTGCGCGAAATCCATGCGGCGACGCATCCGGGGGCGAAGCTGCAGCCGCGAAATACCGAGCTGGCGGCGTTATCGCCGAGTGCTGCAATCCTGATTGCAGACTCTGACGACACGGCGAGCTGACCCGGCAATCCTCGCGAACATCACGGTGCGCGGGACATGGACACACGCTTATCGCTTCGAGTCAGCACACAGGCAACCAGACGCGCCTGTATCGCTTCGAACCAGCAGCGCTGCCCACGGACCCACCGCTATCGCTTCGCGCCGTCAGTGCAGCACATGGACGCACCGATACGGCTTCGTAGCCACGGCGCAGCACGCGGACACAGTACCGCCACCTGACCGCCGTCACGGGGCCTGCATGGGCTGCGCTCCTCAGTCGCTCGCTCCTTCGTCGCTACGCCCCGCACGCCCCGCGCCGGCTGCGACGTGCCGCTGCGCGGCCCGCTCGCTTCGTTCTTCCGTTGGCTCCGCTCTGGCACGCTCGGTACGCCTCGCGAGTGTGTGCAGCGGCTTACGCCCCTGCACGAGTTGGCTAGCCCGCGTGCAGCGGCGCCTTGTGCGGTCGGCAGCAGCAAACAGCAACGCGTAGCGCCCCTGCACGCGGGCGGCTCCGCTTCCTCAGTGCTTCCCCCATCCCCACTCGCCCAATGGCTGCGTGCTTCGTATGGCCAGTGTGGCGTGGGCTCGCGGGGCTATCGCGGCCACGTTACATAATGTGCCGTTTTGCGCCAGGCGGCCTGCGCCGCCTGGTCCGTGTCGCGGCATACCAGCACGGCAACCTGCACGCGCCGGTTCGCTCACCGCAAAACACACATTATGCAAAGTGGCCGCCTGCGCTGCGCGCAGCATCAGTGTGCCTGCGGCACGTTTACTGTGGTCGCTTCGTTGCGCTTGTCGCCGTTGCGCGTGGGCTGATCGGCCGGGCTTCGTCGACGTCATCGCCACGCGCTACAGCGCGCATCGGTGCGTGTGCGGCCCTTGCGCGTGGGCTGGTCGGCCGGGCTTCGTCAGCACCATCGCCACGCGCTTGAACGCGAGCGCCCACCTTCCTCTTTTAGTCGCTGCTGTTGCTTCACCGCCGTGGCTTCACCGCTGTGGCTCCGTCGACAGCGTCGCAGCACGCAGCACGCAGCACGCATAGCAGCGCATAGCAGCGCATAGCAGCGCATAGCAGCGCATAGCAGCGCATAGCAGCGCATAGCAGCGTGTGCGGCCATTGCGCGTGGGCTCATCGGCCGGGCTTCGTCATCGACGCCGCCACGCACACCAGCGCGCAACGTCACCACCATCGCCAATTGCTCGCTGGGGTCGTCTGAGGATGGTGACGTGCTCGGGCCGTCAAGGACTGCGCACGTTCGCTACGCGAATCCTTGACGGCCCTGCGCGCGCCACTCCGGAACGGGTACGCCCCCAGCGACCAATACCGGCCGCCGGGCTAAAGGGAGTACACCATGCAAGACGCAACCACATCCCGCATCGGCCGCGAAGAACGCATCCGCCACGCCCTGGCACATCAAGTCCCCGCCATGCGCATGAACGTCGAAATCCGCACCCACTCCGGCACGCTCTACTTCCACTACAAAGATGCCCGGCGCATGGCAGAACTCGCCAAGCTGCTGCTCGAACAACAGCTCAAGCGCGTCTGCGGCACGAACGCCAAAGCCTCGCGCCGCCGCCGCTGATCGAACAGCCCCGCCGTCTCGGCGGCGGGGCCAATCTCACTTCGTTACGTCTATCGCCGTTGCGCGTGGGCTCATCAATCGGGCTTCGTCAACGCCACCGCCACGCGCCACAGCGCGCATCGTCACCACTCATACCCATTGCTCGCTGGGGTCGTTCGAGGATGGTGACGTGCTCGGGCCGTCAAGGACTGCGCACGTTCGCTACGCGAATCCTTGACGGCCCTGCGCGCGCCACTCCGGGGGTATACGCCCCCAGCGATCAATCCCTGATCGCGGCGCGATCCGGAACTCCACCCATGAAAGACATCGACGCTCATCGACGCCAGTACGAAGAACGCATCCGCTTTGCTCTCGACAAACAAATCCCCGCCATCCGCTTCACCGTCGAAATACACACCCCCTACGGACCGCTGTGCTTCGACTACAAAGACGCCATCCGCATCGCCAACCTCGCCGAACGTCTGCTCAAGCAGCAGCTCAAGCGCTCCACCACCACGCGCTGATACCACCGCCCCGCTACCTCGGCAGCGGGGCTAGCTGTAGCGAACAACCGGCATGCGCTGCGCGCACGCCGACAGCAGGCGGCTAAGCGAAAAAACGCCGGCGCATCTTCCCAAATCCCGCTCCTGCCGCGACACTCCCGCTCATGAACGCCTGGCTGACCCGCTTCACCGCGCTTGTCCTGCTCACGCTTACCAGCGTGTGTGCAGGCACCTACGCGCCCGCGTGGGAGACGAAAACCGCACATCGGGGGTTTGTCGCAAATCCCGAAGTTGCAGCTAGCGAAAATGCCGCGCTAAGCGCCGGCCGCATCAAGGAAAAATCACTCAGCAGCACCGACTTCACGTCAGACCTTCTCATCTATGCATACGGGTCGCCCGCTGTATACGTCGATCCGACCGGACGCGTTGGCCTGCTCACCGACTTGCGCGATCGGCTGAACGAAGCCGACGACGTCTTGCGCGAATGGGCCGCCGAATCCGACGGAACACTCGGCTTCGCCGCCGCCAGTGCTGGCCGCGTCATTGTCAACATCGGTAGCGCCGCGCCACGCCTGCTCAACCTCGCCAGCGACGTCGTGGCGCAATCGCTACCCAGTCAGACCTTCGAAGGCGTCGCCGAGCAAGGATCCATGCAGCTCGGTCAGACCGTTGACGCCACGGCTCACATTGTCAGCCACCCACTCCAGACCGGCGCCGCGCTTCACGCCGCTGCTGTCGATACCACGTCCC
>JAAFHE010000296.1:4843-5504 GCA_013298265.1 Lysobacterales bacterium
GCGATATGTTCAACTTTGGCGGTGAACTGCTGACGGGCGCAGGCGTCGGCAGATCCGCCGCCAACCGCCTCGGAACGGCAATCAACAATGCGCGGAACTTTACCAAGCAGATACGCGCTATCGAAGGCGATAACGGTAGACCCACTTTCCATTTACCCGACCTCGACAACCAACTCGAACAAGGATTTGCTCAGCGTGGCGGCTCGGCTGGCTTGGAACAGAATTCTTTTGGAGTACCGGGAAATGCTCCAGATAGCGGGAGCGTTATTCGTCAAACAGGGGCGCGACAGGTTCTTGACCCAGGCTCTACACGGTCTTGGGACATGGTTGAGGATGCTTATAGCGTGATCCGCGCGGACACTTCTGACATCGGCGCTATTTCTCAAAATACAGGATGGAGCGAATCAAGAGTAGCGCGAATTAAAGACCACGTATTCTTCAGAGAACATCAGCTAGACACAGGGCTAAGGCGTTTCGACGCTGATCCGGACATATTAAATACTTGGAGTCGCCTGACGACGGGCGACTTCGTTGAGTCCGATATCAACTTGCTCCGACACGAAATCTTTGAATCCAAATTCGAAGGAATTTTCAAGACAAACTATCGCCAAGCGCATGATGCGACTCTCCGCGCTGGGCGCTATTGGACACCGGAGTGACC
>JAAFHE010000298.1 GCA_013298265.1 Lysobacterales bacterium
CGGCTCGACCTAGGTGGGCACAAGCTCAAGCTCGAATACCGTTTCCTGCCCAATGATCCGGCCGACGGCGTCAGTCTGCAGCTGCCGCTGGCCTACGTGAACGCCGTGCCGGCCGCGCGCTGCGAGTGGCTCGTGCCGGGTCTGCTCGCCGAAAAGGTCGCCGAACTGATCCGCAGCCTGCCCAAGTCGCTGCGGCGCAATTTCGTGCCGGCGCCGGACTTCGCGCGGGCCTTCACCGCCAGTGAAGCGGTGCGCGACGACCCGCTCGCGCGCGTGCTCGCGGCGTACCTGCAGCGTGTCACCGGCGTGGCTGTCGGCGAGGCGGACTTCGCCGGTGCGGAGCTGCCGGCGCACCTGCGCATGCATTTCCGTGTCTACGACGAACAGGGGCGTACGCTGGAGCAGGGCCGCGACCTGGCCCTGATCCAGGCCAACTGGAGTGGTGCCGCGCGCGCGGCGTTCTCGCGTCAGGCCGATGCGGATCTGACGCGCGAGGACGTCGACACCTTCGATTTCGCCGAGATTCCCGACTCCCTCGTGAGCCAGGGCAACCTCACCGCCTATCCGGCGCTGGTCGACCTCGGCGACAGCGTCGCCCTGCGCGTGTTCGAACGCCGCGACGAGGCACTGGCCTCGCATCGGGCCGGCGTGCTGCGCCTGCTGCGCCGCGCGCTCGCGGACAGGATCAAGCAGGCGCGCCGGCAACTGCCGATCAACCACGCGCTGGCGCTGAAATACGCGGGTGTGGCCAGTGTGGAGTCGCTGCGCGAGGACCTCATCGAAGCCGCGCTGCAGGAACTGTTCGCCGCCCGCCCGCTGGATTTGCGCCGGCGCGAGGATTTCGTCCACGCCGAAACCGAACTCGCGCGCCAGCTCTTCCCGGCCGCGATGCAGTGGCTGGGTCTGGTCGAGGACGTGCTCGCGGCCTACGTGGAGCTGGCGCCGTGGCTCAAGCCGCCGCTGATGGGCTATGGCAAGGCCAACTACGACGACTTGCGCGAACAACTGGCCAACCTCGTCTATGCCGGCTTCGCGCGCGACGTGAGCCGTACGCGTCTCGCGCACTATCCGCGCTATCTCAAGGCGATGCGCCTGCGCGCCGAACGCCTGCGCGTGGATGCCAGCCGCGACCAGGCGCGTCTTCTCGCCCTTCAGGGCTACTGGCGCGAATACCTGAAACTGCGTGCGAGCGCGGAAATACCCGCGGCAGAACTCGACGAGCTGCGCTGGCTCATCGAGGAGATGCGTGTGTCGTCCTTCGCACAGGAGCTGAAGACTGCTGAAGCCGTGTCGCCCAAGCGACTGCAGAAAGTCCTGGAAAACCTGAAACGGGAAAAATAGAAATGAGAAGGGAAGAGAATCGAGAAACGAGTGGTGGAGCTACCCCGCCCACTCGTTTTCTCACTCCTGACTTTTCTATTTCCTGCTTACTTGACGCGCTTGACGCGCAGGCTGCAGCCGCAGCCGTCGACGTACATCAGCCAGCTACCCATCAGCATCGGCTTGATGCGGACAGCGGGGCTGTTCAGGCCGAGGTCGGTGCGCATGCCGGACTCGGCCTGCTGCCAGACCTGGCCGTTGTCGAGCTTGAAGGTGGTCTTGCCGAGCCAGCCGTCGACGGGGCCGTCGATGTGCGCTTCAATGGGTTGGCGGGCCTTATCGTCCGGGTAATACTCGACAACACCGTTGCGTGTTCCGCCGACCGCGATCGGTGCGCCGGGCGCGAGTCCGTGCAAGCGCAACCAGTCGTTGAGGGATTTGAGTTGTTCGGGACTCAGGCGGTCCAGGCCCGCCTGCTTGAATTCGGCGCCGCTCATACGTTCTTCGAGGGTGGAGAACTCGACGGCGTGAGCCATGCTGATGCCGGCGGCGGACAGAGCGACAGTGAGGGTCAAAGCCCGGAACCTGTTCATGAATCACCTCATTGGATGCCGCGGGCGCGCGGCGAAAGCGGCAATTGTAACGAGTGCCACATCAGTTCACCTCAAGCATCGGAATTTGGTCGAAAATCCGGCGCAACGGGTAACTGCTACTTAACATTGGCGCGGTATGGCCTACGTATAATCCGCGTCAACACGGTAGTCAGGAAATGCTCAGCCCGCTATGGGCAGGCCCGGCTGCAGGCAGGGATAGCACTACTGGCCCAAAGCTGGGTTCATGGGAACGCGTGGTCATCGCGCTCCGTTCAGGCAAATCAGTCACTGGTGATGAATACGATGAGGCAATTCCGGATCAACCGAACGAATGCGCTGATGCTGGGCCTGGTCATGGCCGGCGCCTGCGGAGTCAGCTACGGCGCGGATGTGCCTCTGGTATTCGAGAACGAAGACATCGCGTCGTTCTCCGCGATGCAGATCAACAAGACTCCGTCGGAATCCTCGACGACGACGACCCTGCGCATGCTGCGCCCCACGCTCTGCGCCCGGGTGAATTCGGCAGCACCGCCGACCGGCTTTGCCAATCGCGTGAACGCGACCTTTGCCGGCCATTACGCAGGCGGCGATTTCAAGTTTGGCTTCGTCAATGGCGGCAATCAGATTTCGACGCCCGGTATCGGCTTCTGGAACTACCGCCCGAACGGCCTGACGATCCAGGCCGACGACGAAACCCTGTGCTATGTGCTCACGGCCGATGGCGTACGCAAGGCCAGCGCTGGCCTGTTCACCGACACGTTCGACGGCATCAACGATCCGGACGCGAGCATCACGACCAGCGTTGCGTCGCTGCCGACCTTCTCCAGCCCGTTCTACACCTACTACATCGACGTGCGTATTCCGGCCGAGTTTTCGGGTATGAAGTACGCCGTGCGCGACGGCTTTGACAGCTCGGTGTTCGCGACCGGTTCCGCGCGCTATTGCCCGGCCGCGCCGATCGGCACGACGCAGTGCTCACAGGGTTCCCTGCTCGCCAACAGTGTCGACGTCACGTCGACCGTGCCGCCCGGCGGTCTGGCCGTGCGCTATGTAGTGCAAAGGCTGCTTAATGTCGGCGTGGATCTGCCTGCCGATACCAGCATTTCGGTGACCTACGCTGCCCTGTTCCTGCCCGACGGTGCCGAGAGCAACCTCGGCAACAACGTCTCGTCGGGTCGCAATGCGCTGTCGGATCTTGCACCGGTCATCACCGCATCAAGCACCATGGTGCCGGTACTGGCCGAAGGCACGGGGGCGACCAATCTCTCTTTCGTCATCAGCGACGACACCAGCGAAACCGGCCTGCCCGCGCTTAATGCGACAGTGACGATTGATTTCAACGGCAATTTGCGCCCGGCCGTGAGTGTGAGCTGCGCGCAGCTGGGAACGCCGTTGCCGGGCGAAAGCGTTCGGCGTACCTGCAGCTTCGACCTGCCGGCGTTCGATCCGGATTTCGCCACCGACTCGACCACGTCAGGCGTCTACGCGCCGGGTGTCCAGGCATCTGTGCGGATAGCGGCGACCGACAGCCGGGGCCAGACCACGACGACGTCAGTGCCCTTCCATGTGCTGTCGACGGACAACGATGCGCCGACGTTCGCGTTCTCGGCATTGGCCGTGCCCGATGCAAGCAATGGCGGCATGCCGACGCTGACCTGCGACCTGGGCGCTGGCATACCGTATCCGCAGCAGTGCCTGGGCGATCTGACCGACTTCATTGTCAACCCCAAACCCGGTCCGGCGTATGCGTATGATGAACTCGCGGCCCAGTGGACCTTCTTCGCGGGCGTGCTCAGCGACAACAAGCTGAGCTGCACCGGCACGTTGCCGTCGATTTTCTCGACCCAGTTCCCCGGTGGCCTGCAGAGCCCGATACTCGTCAACCCGACCAGCGCGTCGCCGGGTCTCGACTACAGCCTCTCGGGTGCGACCGGTACGGCGGACTGCACGGTCGTTGTCGGTGATGCGAACTACCCGGGTGGTCAGAACTATACCCAGACGGTCAAGCAGTTCCGTATCAAAGTAAAATAACTCGCGTTTCGCCCGATCCCGTAGCACAACTCAACCCCGGCCTCGGCCGGGGTTTTTTCGATATGGGCTGGGCGGCGCGACGCGCTTCGCTACAATCGCGGCGTGAAGCACGCCCTTTCGACTGCCAGTCTCGATCAGTGGATGGATTCCCGCCGGCGTCTGGCGCCGCTGTCGGAGGAGCTGGCCGCAGCCGGTTCCCGGCTCGACGCCGTGCTCGCCGCGCCGACGGATGTCGAGCCGGATGCGCGCCTGTCGACCCTGACGGCGACTCTGCAACTGCTGGGCGACCTCGGCCTCGACGACGAAACCCTGGCCGCGACCATCGTCTACGAGCTGGACCGCGCCAGCGGTGCTGAAAGTGCCGCGACGACTTATGGCAGCGGTCTGCGCCTGCTCGTCGACGGTCAGGCCGCGGCGGAGAAGGTCTGGGCGCTCTACGCCGCACGCGACACCAAGACCAGTGCCGAGGGTTTGCGCCGCCTGCTGCTGGCTGTCGTGCGCGACCTGCGTGTCGTGTTCATCCTGCTCGCGCGCCAGCTCGCGCGCCTGCGCGGAGCAGAGCAGCTCGACGATGTGCAGCGCCGCGCGCTGGGGCAGATGACGGCGGACATCCACGCGCCGCTTGCCAACCGCCTCGGCATCTGGCAGCTCAAATGGGAACTCGAAGACCTTGCCTTCCGCCTGGCCCAGCCGGAGACCTACCAGCGCATCGCGCGGCTGCTCGACGAGCGCCGCGTCGATCGCGAACGTTACATTGCCGGTGCCGTGGCCCAGCTTCGGGTAGCGCTGGCGGATGCCGGCATCGCCGCAGACATCGCTGGCCGTCCCAAGCACATTTATTCCATATGGAAAAAGTTGCAGCGCAAGGACGGCGACTTCGGCGCGCTCTACGACATCCGCGCGGTGCGCCTGCTCGTGAAAGACTTGCCAGCCTGCTATGCGGCTCTCGGCGTCGTGCATACCCTGTGGCCCTACATTCCTGGCGAGTTCGACGATTACATCGCGCGGCCCAAGGGCAACCACTACCAGTCGCTGCATACCGCCGTGGTCGGACCCGACGGCAAGACGCTGGAAGTGCAGATCCGCAGTCACGACATGCACGCGCATGCGGAATTGGGCGTCGCCGCGCACTGGCGCTACAAGGAAGGCGGCGGCGGCGACGCGAGCTTCGAGCGCAAGGTCGCGTGGATGCGCCAGCTGCTGGAGGCCAAGGACGACAGCGACGACGACGCGGCGCTGCTCGCCGGTCTGCGCACCGACCTGCATGAGGACCGCGCCTACCTGCTGACGCCGCGCGGCGAAGTCATGGACCTGCCGCGCGGCGCGACGGTGTTGGATTTCGCCTATCACGTTCACACCGACGTCGGTCACCGCTGCCGTGGTGCCAAGGTCAACGGGCGCATCGTGCCGCTCGCGTTCCAGCCCGTCAGCGGCGACCGCATCGAGATCCTTACGGCCAAGGAGAAGGCGCCGCGGCGCGACTGGCTCAGCGCGCAGCACGGTTTTCTGACGACGCACCGTGCGCTGGAAAAAGTGCGCGCCTGGTTCA
>JAAFHE010000297.1 GCA_013298265.1 Lysobacterales bacterium
CAGCCTTTCACATTCGCCGCGCCGAAGATTCCCGTCGTGTCGAACGTCACCGCGCAGACCTATCCAGCGGATGGCGAAGCCATCAAGTCGTTGCTCGTGCGCCAGATCACGCAGTCCGTGCAGTGGACCCGGAGCGTGCGCTATCTGCTCGCGCAGGACGTCACGGACTTCAAGGAAACCGGGCCGGGCAACGTGCTGACGCGGCTGATCCAGCAGATCCGGCAGGAAAACGACTGACGGAAAATGAGTGCTCGCCGCCGCTGAAAGTGCAAGACAAAGGGGTTGCAACTCCATGAAGGCGATAGTGACGGTGAGCCTGTGTGGCACCGAGTTTGAGTTGGAAGACGACGCGTCTGCCAAACTGCGGCGCTACATCGCCGCATTTGAAGCCGCGTTTCCCGATTCGCGCCGTGCCGCGCAGCGCGAAGAACTCGATCGGATGCTGAAGGAAAGACTCACTTCCCGCCTCAAGCGCAAAAAGACGACGCTCGTCGAAGCGGACATCGAAGCCGTCCTGGTCGAGTTGCCGGCCGTCGGTGCGCCGATGCCGGCAAAACGGCGTCTTTTCCGCATCCGGCAAGGTCGCGACATCACCGGCCTGTGTCTTGGCGTCGCCGCCTATTCCCAGCTCGACGTCGGCCTCGTACGCTGGGTATTCGTGCTGACGGCGGGCGTATCCATCATCATTTACCTGGTAGCAATGTTTGTCGTGCCGGTCGTAGAAACGGTCGAACAGGCGAAACTTGCTTCGGCGTCGTCGTAGGCGATGCCGGTGCACCCGATTCATCCGACGCTGACCGCCGCCACCGAACGCGCGATGCCGACGATCACCGCCGAAGCGCTCGGCGATGCGCAGTTCAAGGCCGACTATGGCCTGCGCTATGCCTATCTGGCCGGTGCCATGTACAAGGGCATTTCCTCTGTCGAGCTGGTCGTGGCACTCGGGCGTGCTGGCATGCTGGGCTTTCTCGGCACCGGCGGAATGGCGTTCGATCTCCTCGAGTCGAGCATCCGGAGCATCCAGCAGCAGCTGCCGAACGGCGAGCCTTACGGCATGAATCTGCTGTGCAACCTGGATCGGCCGGAGCTCGAGGAGTCGACGGTCGACCTGTTTTTCAAGTACGGCATCCGGTTCGCCGAGGCGGCGGCGTTCATACGCATCACCCCAAGCCTCGTGCGCTTTCGGCTGCGCGGCATCACGCGCAATGCCCGTGGCGAGATCGAGACGCCCCAGCGCGTCCTGGCGAAGGTCTCGCGTCCGGAAGTGGCCGGCGCATTCATGCAGCCGCCGCCGGAAGATATCGTGCGCGCGCTTCTGCTGGCGGGCCGCATCACCGCGGCGGAGGCCGAGCTGAGCCGCGGTATTCCGATGGCGGAGGATATCTGCGTCGAGTCGGATTCGGGCGGGCATACCGATCAGGGCGTGGCATTCGCCCTGCTACCGGCGATGTTCGCGCAGCGCGACGCGATGATGACTGCCTACAAGTACAGCCGGCGCATCCGCATCGGTGCTGCCGGCGGTATCGGCACGCCGCACGCCGTCGCCGCGGCATTCGTCATGGGCGCTGATTTCGTCATGACCGGTTCGATCAACCAGTGCACGCAGGAAGCGGGCACGAGCACCGCGGTGAAGGACATCCTGCAGGAGCTCAACGTCCAGGACACCGCCTACGCGCCGGCCGGCGACATGTTCGAGATCGGTGCACGCGTGCAGGTCGCGCGCCGCGGACTGTTCTTTCCGGCGCGGGCCAACAAGCTGTACGAGCTCTACCAGCGTTTCGGTTCGATCGAGGAGATCGACGAGCGCACGCGCCAGCAGATCCAGGAGAAGTACTTCCAGCGTTCCTTCGATGAGGTGTGGAACGAAACCCGCTTGTACTACCTCCGCGCGGCACCGGACCGGCTGCAGGAAATCGAACGCAACCCGAAGCAGAAGATGGCCCTGATCTTCAAGTGGTATTTCGTTCATACCACGCGACTGGCCATGCAGGGTGTGCCGAACCGCCAGGTGGATTATCAGATCCACAGCGGCCCGGCGCTCGGCGCGTTCAACCAATGGGTGAAGAACACGCCGCTGGAGTCCTGGCGCAACCGGTATGTCGCCGATCTCGGCAAGCGCCTGATGCACGGCGCCGCAGAACTCCTGAATCAGCGTTTCGCCGCATTGCTGCGTCCCGCGCCCGCGCGGGACGGCGGCGCCGATGCCGAACCCCCCTATGTCGCGGATATGTCCGCTCTTTCGAGATGACCATGAACAAACAACGCATCATCGAGATCATCGGCATGCATGCCGCGGAAGTCCTGCCGGACCTCGCAGACCATCGATTCGTCGAGGACGACCGGCTCCAGGAACTCGGCGCCAATTCTGTGGATCGCGCCGAGATACTGAACATGGTGCTGGATTCGCTTTCGCTGGCGATTCCTCGAGTGGAACTTTTCGGCCCCCGCAACATAGGGGAGTTGGCTGATCTGTTGCTGCGTAAGCTGCAGTCGGCGTAATTGACGGTCGGGATCGAGCAAGGGCAGGAGAGGATTGCATGCAGGTCGGAATCGAAGCGATGAACGTTTTCGGGGGCACGGCGTTTATCGACGTCAGCAGGCTCGCCGAGCATCGGCGGCTGGACACCACCCGATTCGAAAATCTGTTGATGAAGGAGAAGACCGTAGCGCTTCCGTGCGAGGATGCCATCAGCTACGGCGTCAACGCGGCACGGCCCATCGTCGATGCGCTCAGCGACGCCGAGCGCGACCGCATCGAGCTCCTGATCACCTGTTCGGAATCCGGCGTCGACTTCGCAAAGTCGATGAGCACCTATATCCATCACTATCTCAAGCTCAACCGCAACTGCCGCCTGTTCGAGATCAAGCAAGCCTGCTATTCGGGGACGGCCGGCTTTCAGATGGCCGTGAGTTTCATCCTGTCGCAAGCTTCGCCGGGTGCCAAGGCGCTGGTCGTGGCGACCGACATCTCGCGCCTGATCGCGGTGAGCGGCGGAGAGGCGCTGACGGAGGACTGGTCGTTCGCCGAGCCCAGCTCCGGCGCGGGGGCCGTCGCGATGCTGGTCGGCGAGGAACCCACGGTGTTCCAGGTGGACGTCGGCGCCAACGGCTACTACGGCTGCGAGGTTTTCGACACGTGCCGCCCGGTCGCTGACAGCGAGGCCGGCGATGCCGACCTGTCGCTGCTGTCGTATCTCGACTGCTGTGAAAATGCCTTTCTCGAATACCGGCGTCGCGTGCGTGACGCCCATTATCGCGATTCATTCCACTATCTGACCTTCCATACGCCGTTCGGCGGCATGGTCAAGGGCGCACACCGGACCATGATGCGCAAGATGGCCGGGGCTACGGCACGCGAGATCGAGGACGACTTCCAGCAGCGTGTGACGCCGGGTCTGTCGTACTGTCAGCGCGTCGGCAACATCATGGGTGGAACCGTATTCATGTCGCTCGCGGGCACCATCGATACCGGCGACTACAGCAACGGTCCGCGTCGCATCGGTGCCTTTTCGTACGGGTCGGGCTGCTGCTCGGAGTTCTACAGCGGTGTCGTGACACGCGAAGGGCAGGAGAGCCAGCGCCGGTTCAACATCCTGGGCGAGCTCGATCGGCGCTGGACGATGTCGATGCAGGAATACGACGAGGTGCTGCGCGATAGTGCCGTGGTCCGCTTCGGCACGCGCAATGTTTCCTTGCACGAGCAATGGGATCAGGTCGCGAGCAAGCGCACTTCCCAACGGCCGCATCTGTATCTGCGCCAGATCCGGGAATTCCACCGCGAATACGAGTGGACGGAGTGAACTACGAGACCTTGCAGGTTCGTCTGCAAGATTCGATCTGCTTCGTGCAGTTCGACCGTCCGCAGGCGAACAACACCATCAACCCGCGCCTGGTGGAGGAATGCCACCAGGTGCTGGACGCCTGCGAGAATTCCGCCACCGTGGTCGTATTCAGCGGCAACGCGGAAGTGTTCTGCTTCGGCGCCGATTTCCAGGACATCCGCGATCGCTCCGTCAATGCCGCCGCGGCCGTCGCCGGGGGCGGGCCGGACCGGCTCTACGATCTGTGGTTGCGCATGGCCAGCGGACCCTTCGTCACTGTCGCGCATGTGCGCGGTAAGGTGAATGCGGGTGGCGTGGGTTTCGTTGCGGCGGCCGACATCGTGCTGGCCGACGAAAGCGCGAAGTTCAGCCTGTCCGAGCTGCTGTTCGGGATGATTCCCGCCTGCGTGCTGCCGTTCCTGGTCCGGCGCGTCGGCTTCCAGAGGGCGCACTACCTGACCTTGATGACCCAGCCCATCGGCGTCGAGCAGGCGCACGCGTGGGGGCTGGTCGATGCCTGGGAAGCGCAGAGCGAATCGCTGCTGCGCAAGCATCTGCTGCGGCTGCGCCGGCTGTCCGCCACGGCCCTCGGGCGCTACAAGCGCTACGTCAACGACATTGCCCCGGCGCTGCGTTCCTGCCGCCAGTCGGCGCTGTCGACCAACCTGGAGGTATTTTCCGACCCGCGCAACATCGAAGACGTCGTGCGTTACGTCGAGACGGGGGCATTCCCATGGGAAGCCTGACCGCCATGGCCGGGACGGCTTGCGGAGTGCGATCCGCGTGAGCGGCGAGTCGTCCATCGACGATCTGATCCACGAGCTGCGCCAGCGCGATGTGCGGTTGCGCATGGACAAGGGCGAACTCAGCGTCGATGCGCCCAAGGGCGCGTTGCAACAGGACGACGTGCGGCGCCTGCGTGCGCACAAGGAACAGATCCTCACGTTCCTGCGCGACATGGCGGAGCATTTCGAGCCGCCGGCGCTGCAGCCCTGGCCGAAGACCGATCGTATACCGTTGTCGTTCTCGCAGCAGCGCCTGTGGATCGTGGACCAGCTGTCCGGCCCGCAGGGCACGGCGCGCGCCATGCGCTACCACCTGCCGCAGGCCCTGCGTCTGCACGGGCCGCTTGATCTCGACGTTCTGCAACGCGTACTGGACGAACTCATCGCCCGGCACGAAGTGCTGCGTACACGGATCGAGACCATCGATGGCATGCCGGTTCAGTCGATCGCTGCAGGCGCGACGTTCCTGCTGCATCGGTTCGACCTTCGCGCTTACGCTGCCGACGACCGGGAAGCCGAAATGTATCGGCTACTCGAGTACGGGATGCAGGAGCCGTTCGATCTGGCGTCGGGCCCCATGATTCGCGGCTTCCTGTTGCGCATGGCCGACGATGACCACGTCCTGTTCATTGCGATGCATCACATCGCCGCCGACGGCTGGTCGTTGCAGATTCTCTGGCGCGAAATCTGCGCCCTGTACGACGGGTTCCGCCGCGGCGAGGCCAATCCGCTGCCGCCGGTCGAGATCCAGTACGCCGACTATGCGCAGTGGGAGCGCAGCTGGCTGCAGGGCAGTGTGCTCGATGCGCATCTGGACTTCTGGAAGCGCCAGCTGTCCGGCGTCACCGCGCTCGATCTGCCGCGCGACCACGCGCTGCCGCCGGTAC
>JAAFHE010000299.1 GCA_013298265.1 Lysobacterales bacterium
CGCCGAGCCGGCCGTCACGATCGTCGCGGATGACGACCGCCGTGTGGCGCACCTGGGCGCAGGCGCTCGCGAGCTCGGCCGGCGCGAACGCGGGCGCTGCGCCGCGCCACTGCGCCGGCGCGTGGGGGGCAATCGTGGGGACACTAGCCAAAACTGGCACTCAGTGGCACTTTAAGGGATCGCCGTTATAGCCGTGCTGGAGCGGAAATGCCACTGCGAGAAACAAAGAAGGCCGCAGTCCGTCAAGCGCTGATCGCCGCGGCGAACGGCCGCTTCCATCGCCACGGCTTCGAACAGACCACGATCGACGAGATCTGCGCCGACGCCGGGGTGAGCCGGCGCACCTTCTTCCGCTATTTCGAGAACAAGGAAGCGCTCGCGTTTCCGCACCGGACCGATCGCCTCGAGCGCTTCCTCGCACTGCTCGACGGCGCGGATCAATCAGCCAACCCGGTCGACGGCCTGCGCGCGATCTGCCAGACCTTCGCGCACGAATACTCCGTCAACCGCGTGGCGATCCTCGCGCAGCAGCGCCTGGTCGACTCCGTACCCGCGCTTGTCGCGCGCGAACACGAGATCGACCGCGACTGGGAGACCGCAATGGCCACCACCTTCCGCCGCCGCTTCGGCCGCGGCGCCGCCGCCGAGCGCCGCGCGCGCCTGATGGCCGGCGCCGCGATCGGCGTCATCCGCGCGACGATGCGCTACTGGTACGAAAAAGACGGCAAACCCGATCTCGCGCGTCTCGGACAGGAAGCGCTCGACGGGCTCGAGCAAGGGTTCCTGTCCTGAGTGTCGCGCGGCTTCGGCAACCTTTGAAAATGTCGCCATTTATCGTTGATTCCGGACTCCCCTTGCGCTCGCCCCTTCAGCTCAACCGTGAGGCATCGTATGAACTTGCGTCCCTACTCACCCACCGACTGGGAGCGCCTTTGCATCGTTCACGATGCTGCGCGAGTCCACGAACTTGAATCCAGCGGTCTTTCCGAAGCATTCCTGACACTGGAAGCAACAGCCAAGAGCGAAGGGCTGTTCGATGGTGAAGTCGTCGTCGCCGAAATCGAGGGAGAGGTTTGCGGATTCGTAGCGTACGCGGAAGGCGAGCTCACCTGGCTATACGTCGAGCCGTCGAGATACCAGCAAGGCATCGGCAGGACGTTGTTGCGTCACGCCATCGCTGCTTCGGACGGCGCCATGTCCACCGAGGTTCTCGTGGGCAATGAACCCGCCCTTGCCCTGTACCTCAGCGAAGGCTTCAAGGTCCTACGTCGCGTTGACGGCAAGCTCACCGGAAATGAAGCCTTCGCTGCATCAGGCTATGTACTTCAGCGCACAGCGGGCGAGGGCTAGCCCGAATGGCACTGACTCAGGCCCGTCATCCCCGCGCAGGCGGGAATGACGAAAATCGGGATGCTGCGCTTAAGCAAGCGCCAATCATTCGCTCAACCGGAAACAGTGGAGGATGCCGCATCCTCCACCGCAGAGTGGGCGAGGCGGCAGGACATGGCCGCGTCAGCTGCCGCCGGCCCGGGCGGTCATGACTGAGGTGAACTGGCGCAGCACCTCACGCTGTGCGGAGGTCGGAACGCGCTCGGCGCTTTCGGCGTCGGTGGCGATAGCGCTGAGGATTTCCATCCAGCGGCGCAATCCGCGTGTACCGGTGGCGACATCGCCGTCCAGTCGCGCGCCGAGGCGGGCCTTGTCGGCGGCGACATCGCCCTTGCGCTTGTCGAGCGCGGCAAGCTCGGTCTGATCCGTGGCTATCTGTGTGGTCAGTGTCTTCAGCGCCGCGGCGAGATCGAGGTTGAAGCGCAGGATTTCGCGCATCTCGTCGTCACTGAGCGACAGGCGCGGGTCGAGGCGAACCGCGAATTCGCGCTGCAGCGTCTTGCCGTCGACCTCGAGTTCGACGCGATAGCGGCCCGGCAGTGCCAATGGCCCTTCCGGCAACGCATCGGTCTCGACGCCGGCCGTGGCGGCGATCGAATACTCGTAGGCCGTGGCGAGCGGACGTTCATGCCGCAGATTCCACACCTGGCGATGCGCGCCTGCAGTAGTGGGCAGAGCTTTCGCGGGATTGCGGTACAGGTCAGAAAAGTACTGTCCGGCCGGCAGCGGCTTGCCGGGTTCGTCGCTGGCGAACTGGCGGATCAATGCGCCGCCGGCATCGCGTACGCGCAGCACCACGCGCTTGGCGTCGCGGGGCAGGTAATACTCGATCAATGCGCCCGTGGGTGGATTGCGGCCCAGCGGTACTTCCGCGGCCAGCGGCGTGTCCTTGTTCATGCTCTTGCGCAGGCGTATGGCGTCGGCGACCGTGAACAACGTGGGACGATCGAGGCGCTGGCCCGCAGCGAGATCGCGCAGCCGTACCACATCGTCAAGTATCCACAGCGCACGCCCCTGGGTGGCGATGGCCAGATCGTTGCCCACCACGCGCAAATCGCGCACCCAGGCGACCGGCAGTCCGTTCGACAGGGGCTGCCAGTCAGCGCCATCGTTGATCGAGACGTAGACGCCGCGATCCGTGCCGGCGTAGAGCAGTCCGTCCTGTTTCGGATCGGCGCGCACCACCGCAGTGAACTCGCCCGGCGGCAGGCCGTTGTTGATCGTGCTCCAGGATTTGCCGCCGTCGCGCGTCTTGAGCAGCAGCGGCTCGAAGCGGTTCGCCCGGTGCAGATCCACGGCCACGTAGGCGACATCGCGATTCAGCGGCGAGGGATCGATGCGTGCCACCGTACCCCATTCCGGCAGCGCCGCCGGCGTGAGGTTGTCCCAGGTCTTGCCGCCGTCGCGCGTGCGCTGGATCAGGCCGCTGTCGGTGCCGACCCAGACTTCATCGGCTGAATGCGGCGAGGGTGCGATGTTGAAGATCACGCCGAAACCGCAGGCGCGCGCATCGGCGATCGCGATATCACCCGCGCAGGATGCACTGTCGCGGGTACGGCCGGTCAGGTCAGGGCTGATCTTCTGCCAGCTCGCGCCGCGGTCGGTGCTGCGGTACAGATACTGCGAGCCCAGGTAGAGTGCGGACGGAGTGCCCGGCGCGATGGTGAGCGGCGTGATCCAGCTCCAGCGATCCTCCACCGTCCTGGGGTCGCTGCCATAAGTGTTGATCGGTGCCGGCGTGATGTTCTGTACATCGCCGGTGCGTCCATCGTAGCGGCTCACGCGGCCGCCGAGGCCGCTGCCATAGACGATGTGCGTGTCGACAGGATCGGGCACCACGCAGTCGCGTTCGTCGGCGCCGACGGGCTGCCAGTCGCGGAAGCTGATCGCGCCGTAGTCGGAACGGCTGCGGATCATCACCGTGCCGTTGTCCTGCTGTCCCGCATACAGCCGGTACGGGAACTGGCTGTCGACATGCAGGCAATAGAACTGGCCAGTCGGCTGGTTGTACCAGTCACTCCAGCTTGCGCCGCCGTTGCTGCTGACGATGGTGCCCTGGTCGCTGGCGGCGATCATGTTGCGGGGGTCGCGCGGGTTGATCCACAGGTGTCGCCGCCGGGTGAGCCGCGGAAGAAGCTGAGCGTGCGGCCCGCATCGTGCGAAACGCGCATCGATCGGCCCATCAGGTAGACCGTGTCGGGGTCTTCCGGATGCACGGTGAGGCGGGCGAAATAGCGCGTGGTGAGTGCCGGGTCTTTCTGCACCACGATCCAGTTGTCGCCGCCGTCGTCGGAGCGATACAGCCCGCCGTTGACCGCATGATCGACCAGCGCATAGACGCGCGGCTTGCCGTCGTGCAGGGTCATCGCGACGCCGATGCGGCCCAGCGGGCCATCGGGCCAGCCGCCGCCGTGCAGCCTGCGCCAGGTCACGCCGCCATCATCGGAACGATGAATGCCGCTGCCATTGCCGACCATGGGCGTGAAGTAGCTCATCCACGGATAGTTGCGTGCGGTCCAGGTTGCGGCGAACACGGTGCGCGGCAGACGTGGATCGGCGGCGAGGTCGACCGCACCGCTGGCATCGTCGAGGCTGAGCGTACGCGTCCAGTGCGCGCCCGCGTCGGTGGTGCGGTACACGCCACGGTCCGGGGACTGGGCATAGTAGGGTCCTAGCGCCGCGACCAGGGCCGTGTTGGGGTCGGCCGGATCGACAAGGATCGCGCCGATGTGCCGCGTCGCGGCGAGACCGGCATGCGTCCAGCTGGCGCCCGCGTCGCGCGAAACCCAGACGCCTTCGCCGTGGGCCACGTCGTAGCGCGCCTGCGGCTGTCCGCTACCGACATAGATCACACGCGGATCGCTGGCGGCAATCGCGAGGGCTCCCACCGACGCCGATTGCCGATCGAACACCGACACCCAGTTGTGCCCGCCGTCCGTGGTTTTCCAGACACCGCCGCCCGCCGCACCGAAGTAGTACAGCTGCGGCTGTTCCGGCACGCCGGCAGCAACGGTGCTCCAGCCGGCACGAAAGGGACCGACGAGACGCCAGTCCAGCGCCGACAACGCCGACGGCGGAACGGCCGCTGCGGCCGCAGCGCCAGTGCAGATCAGCAGCAACGAAACAACAACGCTTCGCATGGGAGGACTTCCGCAGGAGCCAGAGGGCAGCAATAGCAGTGTTTGCAACCTGGAGGCAAGAAAGCCCGCGCCCCAGGAGTCTGAACACGTCCCGGCACTACCGTTCCTCTACCCGGCAGCCGATCTCCACAACCCGGCCAACCGCCTGCTGCGCAGGCACTGGCCGGGCGTCCGGCCGTTTGGGCGTTCAGAGTGATCAGCAGTCCTGGGACGACATCAAACACTGGCTCAAGGACAATCAGCGCTGATCGTCAGGCCGATCCGGGTACGCGGGCCCGCGGCCCGCATGCACGGAGTGCCACGCAGCCAAGGCAGTCACCATGAATCCGAAGGGCTGGCATTCGCGCGGCTATCACCCACACCTGGACTCAGCAGGCTTGACGCAGAGCATCAGCTTTCGCCTGGCTGACAGCGTGCCAGCCCACCTCATTGACCGCTGGCGTCAAGAGCTCACGCACAACACCGCGATGCAGCCGACTGATGCGCAGCAGATTGCGCTACTCAGGCGCATTGCCCACTACGAGGATGCCGGTATCGGTGCCTGCCATTTGCGCGATCCGTACGTGGCCGAGCTGGTGGAGAGCGAGTTATTGCACTTTGACAACGTGCGCTATCGCCTGCTGGCCTGGTGCGTGATGCCGAACCATGTACATGTGTTGATTGAAACCCGGGATGATTACCCGCTATCGGCGATTGTGCGCGGCTGGAAGAGCCACAGCGCCCGGGAAGCCAATCGTTGGCTCGCTCGTGAGGGCGTTTTCTGGATGCCGGATTACTTTGATCGATTTATCCGAGATGAGCGGCACTACGCTGCGGTGCGTGAGTACATCCATCTGAATCCGGTGAAAGCGGGACTTTGCGCCACACCGGAGGATTGGCGATGGAGCAGCGCCTGGGCTGGCCGCGCCGTGAGTTGATGCGAATACGGCGCCTCATTTACCGGTG
>JAAFHE010000003.1 GCA_013298265.1 Lysobacterales bacterium
AAGGAATCGAACCTTCGACCTCTTCCTTACCAAGGAAGTGCTCTACCGACTGAGCTACGTGAGCGTGAAACGTGTCAACCGCGGCAGTATTTCAATGGAGCGGGAGACGGGAATCGAACCCGCACCATCAGCTTGGAAGGCTGAGGTTCTACCATTGAACTACTCCCGCTCAAGCTAGAACCGGCTGGTGGAGGGAGGTGGATTCGAACCACCGAAGGCGTGAGCCAGCAGATTTACAGTCTGCCCCCGTTGGCCGCTTGGGTATCCCTCCAGCGCGGAGCCCGGCATTCTCGTTATCTGCAGACCGAAAGTCAATGCCGTTGCGGAATGAATTTCTTGGCCGCTGACGAGGACTGCGCGGGGCCGCGGAAGATACCTGTAACGCTCGTCGATGCCAAGCCGTATAGCGCTGAATGCGCTGATCCGTTGCCTGCCCAGTTTCCGCGTTCGGCGCTGAGATAATGTGAACATCCGAAACAAAATGCGCTATACATCACAGTTCGGCACAACCCGTGCTTTCCTGCCGTGCCTGCCAACGGGCAGCACGCCCACTACCAGAGGTATTCCATCGTGACATCGAAACTGCGCTTTGTTCCCCGCCTTGCCGCGCTCGCGCTCGCTTCGGCCGCCTGCTTTCCTTCGGGTGTCTTCGCCCAGGCCCAGGGCTCGGTGGACGTCGACATCACGCTCAACAACGGCATCACCATCCTTTACTACTACTCCTCGGTCGACGTGAATATCTCGCTGACCGACTTGTTCGGCACTCCTGCTGGCTGCGTCGCCTCGGGCGATACGCGCGCCTGCGCCATCGCGCCGCTGGCTTCGGCCGTGACCGCGGTGCCGACGGCGGGTGAGCTGGTTGCCAACTTCAATATCAATCCGGCTGCCTTGTCGATCAACGCCGCGGCGGTACCGCTCGTGCTTCAGAATCTCTGGGCCGTGCGCGCCGTCGGCGGTACCGCGAACACCACGACCGTCGCAATCGCGGGCGGCTCGAGCACCCTCAACGGCCCGTCCGGCTCAAGCATCGCGATGAGCAACTTCCGCGTGCAGTCGCCGGTGTTCGGCGCCGCCGCGGCGGTCGGCCCCGGCGCCAGCGTGCAATTCCCGGATCCGGGCCTGGTCACAGCGCGTCCGGGTGACGTTCGCATCGATCTGAACCTGACCGGTGCGACCGTGCTCGGCGACTATTCAACCACCGGCACGATCGGTTCGAACGCCGACAGCAACTTCACCCTGACCGTCACCAGCACCTGACACGCCATGGCCGCCTTGCTGCCAATGCTGGCCCTGGGGGCGTCCCTGATCGTGGCCGCGGCATCCCCTAACGGGATGCCGCCCGCCTCGAAGCTGGAACTCGCCAACAGCAGCACCGCAGCGGTGCTTAGCGTCAGCCAGGCCTCGATCCAGCTGGAACCCATCACCGTGCACGAATTGCTTGGCAATTCCGCACCGATGCAGCCGGCGACGCGCCTCAATGCTCATTTCGACGGCAGCACGGCGACAGCCG
Organism: Lysobacterales bacterium; assembly: GCA_013298265.1. Classification (GTDB taxonomy): domain Bacteria; phylum Pseudomonadota; class Gammaproteobacteria; order Xanthomonadales; family Rhodanobacteraceae; genus Tahibacter. Next base: position 1,511 of record JAAFHE010000003.1, read on the forward strand.
TAGCTGACTTGCGCCCGGCGCCGCTGGCGACGACGATTCGCCGGCGCATTCCGGCCTTGTGGCGCCTGAGCAACCCCAAAGGTGGCAGTTTGCAGGAACATGTAAAAGTCTCGATCGAAAGCATTGATGGAATACCGGGCGTGCTCAATGCAGCAGACGCCAGCAGCTTGACCGTCCCCGTCTCTGTGAAGGAGCTTGCGCCGCGCAACGTCGCCATCGGACGTGAGCAGTACGGACTGGAAGGCGACGTCATCCTGGAAATCCCCACCGCGGCGCTCGGTGATGCCACCCGCTATCGCGGGCGGCTGGTCATCCGCGTCGAAGGCTACTGATCCCATGCATCTACTGCGGTTGATTGCCTCCCTGCTGATCCTCTTTGCCGCTTCCGTCCCCGCACTGGCCCAGGTCGGCATCAGCCCGGCCTATCACGACCTCAGCGCGACCGAAGCCGGTAAGACCCAGACCTTCCGCCTTTTCAACTACACCGACGAAGTCAAGCGCGTGCGTGTGTCGCTGGCACCATGGGACGCCGATCCGTCCAACCAGCCCCGCCTGCTGCCGCCCGGCCCGACGACGCTGGATCAGTGGGTCGTGGTCAACCCGGTCGAATTCGAAGTCAAGCCGCAGTCATCCCAGGCGGTACGCTTCAGCGTGCGCCCGGCCGCGGAACTGCCGAACGGGGAACAGCGCGTCATGTTCATCTTCGACGAAGTCAGTCCGCCCTCGCCCGACGGCAACATGCGTGCGCGCTTCCAGTTCCGCTCAGCGCTATATGTCCAGACCGGACCCACAGCGCGCAAAGGCGACATCGAATCGCTGACCGCTTCGACCGACGGCGCCCGGGTGCGGCTGAAGAATGCGGGCAACGCCAATGTGCGCCTGATAGGTCAGTTCGCAATCTGGCAGGCCGATGCCTTTCCGGGCGTCGAGGCGACCGCACTGATTTCCGGCCTCGGTACGCCCGATGCCAAGCTTTCACGCGGACAGCTCATCGCCAACAGTCTCCCCGGTACGCCGGTGCTGCCTGGCGAAACCCACGACATCACGTTCCCGTTCGGGCCGACGGTGCTCAAGCCGGGCCGCTACGTGCTCGACCTCAATGGCAAGCTCGGCGACGCGGTGCTCGACCGCTCGGTCGAGTTCGTCGTCGGCGCTGCGGCGCGCTGAATCGTGGCAACGCGGTTCCACTGTGCGCTGGCTCTTTCCGGGGCCATCGCGAGCCTGCTCGCCGCAGGCGCGGTGGAAGCCGCACCTGCACCGGCGCCGCGCCCGGAGTTCTCCTCCTTTGGCGCAGCGATTCCGTCGAGCACGCAGAAGCAGGTGTTGCTGGTCGTACCGATCCTCAACAAGAAAGAAGTCGACGCGAGCCTGGCCCTGTTGCGCCAGCCAGACGGGCGCGATTTCGTGAGCGTCGATGACTTCACCCAACTCTGCGCAATCGGCAGCCGGCGCGAAGCCGACGGCAGCATCCACCTGAGCACCCCGCTTGGCGAAGCACTGCTGACGGGCGAGGTGCTGCTTGACGACAACGGCGTGACCTACGTCGACGTGGCTGCGCTGTCGACGGTTCTCGCCGCCCAGGTCGCGTTCGACCCAGGCGAGTACGCACTGCGCGTCCTACTGCCCTGGACGCCGGGTGTCGATGCCGACGGCAGGTTGCCGACGCGCGACGAGGGTCCGGTCGACATCCGCGCGCCGCGCGCCAGCCTGTCGCGTTGGCGCAGCGAAGTCATGACGGTCCAGTCCAACGGCGACCTGTCCAGCGCGGCCAACCATCGCCTGGTCGGCGCACTCGGCCCGGGCAACTGGCGTGCGGATTTCAGTCACTATCTGACCGGTGACGACCGCGGCATCGACGTAGGTGCCCTGTCGTGGCGGCTGGATCGTGGCAATTCGCGCTACCTGATCGGACAGGAACGTGTCTTCCTGCATCCGCTGCTGCAGTCCTTCGACCTGGCCGGCGCGCAGTACGCGTGGACCAACCGGCCGGGCCAGGTATTCGATTCCAGCCTGGGCGACGCCGGCCAGCTGCTCGCCTACCAGGCGCGACCGACCAGCACGATCCGCGGCAGCGGCCCGCCCGGCGGCACGGCGGAACTGCGCTACGCCGGCACCGTGTTCGCGCGCCAGACCATACGCCTCGACGGTCGCTACGAATTCACCGACGTTCCCGCGGCGCCGGGCGATGCGATTCCCGTCGAAGTCGCGGTCTACGAATTCGGCGACAACGGCACGCCGCTGCGCGTGGACCACACCTATTCCCAGGCCAGCAACCTGCAGCTGCCGGCCGGCGCCCAGGCGCACTACCTCGGCGCGGGCAGCAACGGTTTTCTGCTCGATGACCCGCGTATCGGCAACGGCAGCGCGGCCTTCTACCAGTTCCGCCGCGGCCTGAGTGAACGCTTCACCGGCGACCTGATCATCCAGTCCGTCGGCGGACGCACGCAGAGCGTGATCGGCACCGCCGCCAACCTCGGCATGGCAGGTAGCTGGGCGGGCTATGTCGGCCGCGACGACAACGGCAGCGAGGCACGCCAGGTGCTCGGCGACGGCCAGCGCGGACCGTGGTTCTGGCGCGCAAACTGGCTGGAGTACGGCGCCGGCTACCAGACCGACCAGACCGTCGCCAGCCACAACCTGCGCGTCGAGGCGGGCCGCACGATCGGCACCAACCTGCGCGTCGCGCTGATCCATGCGAACGCCAGCGTGACCGGCGCGGAGGACATCAAGTACACCTTGCCCGCCGTGAGCTGGCGCCCCACAAGGAATCTGCAGCTGTCGGCGCGACCGGAGTACGACGGCCGATATTCGTACGACGCGCAATGGGGCGTGCGCCGTGGCACGCGGCTGTCGGCGACGCGCTACGGCAACCTGAGCCAGGTCGGCGTCGACCAGGCCTTCGGCCGGAACTCCCGTCTAGCCGTGATGGCGCAGCATGACAGCGACCGCGGCAATCGTCTCAGCGCGATCTTCCAGCGCTATCAGCCGGGGGTCTCAGGACTGGCCTGGTCGGCTGGCGTACTGCACGGCGAAGGCCGCAGCGGGTTCATCGCCGACGCCAGCATGGAGCTGCGGCCTGGCCTGAGCGCGCGCCTGCAGGCCGTGCGCGACCCGCTCGCACCGGCCAACGGCACCGTGGTCGGTCTTTCCGTGATCGCCGATTTCGCTGTGACCGGTGCCGGCCTCGCGCGCGGTGGCGCCAATCTCGGTCAGGTGCGCGACGGCGGCGTCTCCGGCCTGATCGGCCAGGGCTCACGCGCCGGCGGCATCGACCTGTCCGGCGTGCCGGTGCTTGTCGACGGCCATGTGCGTGCGCGCAGTGACGCAGACGGGCGCTTCCACGTGCCGAACCTCGCGCCCGGCGTACACCGCGTCGAACTGGACAGCGAGGGCCTGCCGATCGAGTTCAGCGTGCATGAGGCGCCACGCCGCGTCGAAGTCCGCGCCGGCAGTCTGACGCGGGTCGATTTCACGCTTGACCTGCGCCTGGGCCTGGCTGGCCAGCTACGCGCGCCCGACGGCAAGGCGCTAGGCGGGATCGACATCCACCTGGTCGACACAGGGCAGTCCATCCAGGGGCGTGCGCGCAGCAATACCTATGGCTACTACCGCATCGACGGCATCGCGCCGGGCCGCTACGAGCTGCGCGCGATGGCGCCGGACGGCCGCGTTCTGGCGCGCAAGGACGTGTTGCTCGATGATCGTTTCCTGTTCGGACAGGAACTCACCACCGCTGCACAAGGCCTATCGCCATGAGCACTGTTTCCTATCGCGCACGTCAGCTGCTGTTGGGCCTGGTGGCGCTGACGCCACTCGCCCAAGCGCAGATTCCGGTCAACGGGGGGTTCGAGACCGGCACCATTGCAAGCTGGACCGCCGGCGGCGACACCCGCGCCGACGCGATTCGCGCGAGCTATGTCAGCGGCACGATCGTGATTCCCGAAGGCACTTGGGCCGGCGCGATTTCCAGCGGTCCGGGCGCGAGGACCAGCGGACCGCTGGATTTCGACGGCTTCGGGGGCAACAACGACTATGACCTGTCGTGGCTGGAATCGACATCGGCGGTCACCTTCAGCCCAGCCTTCGTCGCGTTCGACTGGGCATTCGCCTCCAGCGAACAGAACGAGCCCGACCAGTTCGACGACGTGATGGACCTGAAAGCCGACGGTGTGCGCATCTTTTCGCGCTCCAGCTGCAAGCTCAACGGATCAAGCTATTCGCCGCTCGCCAACGCGAGCTGCCAGAACGCGGCCGTCGTCAACAATACGATCAGCAATCCCGCCACGCTGAACACCGTCAACCTGCGCTTCGGACCGCCGTCGTTCCAGCGTGCCTGCCTGGAGATCCCCGCGGCCACGCTCACCGACAACAGCGTGACCCTGCGCTTCAGCGTCGCCGACAGCAACGACCGCGCCGTCGACTCCACGTTGTTCATCGACGACGTGCAGATCAAGACCTCCTGCAACGAAATCGGCAGCATCGTGCAGCGCACCGTCACCACCGGGCGCAACGTCGAACTCAAGGGCGGCACGTTCTTCTTCCGCGGCGCCAACGCGCGCCTGATCGCCAACAACTCGACCGGCGAGACCGTCGCCTTCGTCACCAGTGCCGACCTGGGCAGCAACCCCAACCTGCTCGACCAGATCTACATCTGGAACGGCACGGCATTCACCCGCGCCACCGGCTTCAACGTGACCAGCGGCGGCGGCATCTCCGGGCTCGCCATGTCCTACCAGGACGGCGGCCGCTACCTCGCGATCGCCGCGCGCCTGACGGATACCGCGACCACGCAGATCTACCGCTACGATCGCAATACCAACACGTTCCTGACGCTGACCAGCACGCCGGCCGGCTGCGAGAACGGCACGCCGACCATCGACGGCGACGGCAACGTCGTCGCGTTCGAATCGACCTGCAACGCGCTGACCGGTTCGGGAACAGCGAAGAAGATCGTGGTCTGGAACGGCACGACCAACAGCAGTTCGCTGTTCGGCACAACGAACAACTGCACGATGGCCGAGCCGGCGCTGACCAAAAACAACAACGGCCGCTATCTCCTCTTCAAGTCCACCTGCGTGCACACCAGCGCCAACGCCGATGCCAACTTCGAGATCTACCGCTTCGACCGCGGCGCTGCCGGCACCAACAGCGGCACCACGGCCGCCAATTTCACGCGCATCACCGACACAACCACGAACGGCGCCGGCGGCCCGCAGACCAACAACAGCTCGGCCGTGCTCGACGGCAGCACGAACGGCACCTACGCCTATTTCCTGTCGGACGGCAACCTCACACCGAGCGCGGCGAACTTCAACACCGATTTTTCCTCGGAAATATTCCGCTACGAAGTCGGCGCCGGCACGCCGATGACCCAGCGCACGAACAGCTCCGACGACGCCTATATCGGGGTCGACGTCGAGACCGACGGCACGCTCAACTACGCCTACGAGCGCATCAGTCTGCTCAACGGCCAGTTCTCGGTGGGCCAGCGCCGCGTCAACGGCACCAGCGACATCGAGAACAACCTCGCCACCGGCCTGACCACCAACGGCGCGCGGATCGGCCGCACCAGCACCGTCATCCCGGTCGTGAACTTCATATCGGCGGAGAATTTCCTCGGCACCAATGCCGACCGGAATGCCGAGATCTGGCAGGGGAGAGTGCAATGAACCACCGCGCCGCATCGCTGTTGCTTCTCGCGGCACTGGCCGCACCCTGCCAGGCCGGCACCAACCCGCGCGCGCAGCTGACCCAGCTCGATGGCTACGGCCATTTCGCGTCGGCCGACCCGGCGCTGTGCACCTACGCACCCATCGACGTCGACGGTGGCACGACGCTGAACCCGATTGCGGCATCGCCTTCCGCCACCGCCCTAGACGACGGCGCGGCCACGTTCGCGCTGAGCCAGCCGTTCCGTTTCTTCGGCACGGACTACGGCACCCTGGTCGTGTCGACCAACGGCTACGTCGCCTTCGCGGCGGGCCTCGCCGAGGAAAACGGCGGCGATTTCAGCAACGACATCTATCTGCCCGCGGTACCCGACAACGCGCCTTTCGCCGCCGCGCGCCTGCTGGCCTATCACGATGAACTGAGCGGCGAAGGCGCAGGCGCCACGCTGACGCAGCAGTTCTTCGCGACCTGCCCGCGCCCGTCCGGCCTGATCGCTGACGAAGCCTGCAGCGTGGTGCGCTGGAAAAATTGGAATCGCCTCGGCGACAACCAGCCTCTGACGTTTCAGCTCGTGCTGTATCACGCCAGCCAGGCTGCAGTCGTGCAGTACACCGCGCTCGACGCGACGGCCGGCAGTTCGGCCTGCGCCGGCCTGCAATCCGACGGTGCCGCCGACGGCGGTGCCTGGAGCTGCAACGGCACACGCACCCTGGAAACCGGTACCGCGCTGTGCCTGTTCGATCCGGCCCACCTGCCCTCGACGAGCAACGACAGCCTGTTTGCCAACGGTTTCGAGTCCTAGCCCATGACGACCGCGCTCAGCCGTTGCGCTCGATGTCGTGGCGCACACGCTCGAGCTCCTGCTGCTGCTCGCGCGACATGGCGATGATCTTCTCGGCGTAGGACGCCAGGATGCGGTCGTCCTCGGTTTGCGGCAGCCACGGTGGGATCGAAGCGGGCCGGCCTTCGGGCGCGTCCAGGGCGACGAAGCTGATCATGCAGTGCGTCGCAAGGCGTTCACTGCCGCTCTTGAGGTCACGTGCAATCACGTCGACCGCGAAATGCATGCTGCTGCTGCCGGTGCGGATCAGCTTGCAGCGCACGATCACGATATCGCCGATCAGGATCGGCTTGACGAACTGGATGCCACCCAAGGCGACCGTGACGCAGTATTTGCCGCTCCAGCCGACTGCAGCGGCGTAGCCGGCCTGGTCTATCCATTTCATGACCATGCCGCCATGGACCTTGCCGCCGAAATTCACGTCGGACGGCTGGGCCAGGAAGCGGAAGGTGGTTTCGCGTTGTTGACCTGGCATGGCGCGGCTCAGCGTGGGGACAGCACGAATCCTAACCCATGGCCTGGAATGTGAGCGCCGTCACGCTGCGCGAATGCACAGACCTATACTTTTCCCCGACGGCGGCCTGCCGCCGCGCAATGGGGAATCAGCATGAAGCGGTGGGCATTCGCGCTGGCGACAGCGCTGTACGGCATTAGCGCGGGCGCGGTCGAGCAGACCGTGCAGAACGACTCCCTCGGCAACGGAGATACCGGCGTACTCGTCTATGGCTTCGCGTCCAACGAGGCGGCCGCGTCCTGGCTCACGTCCCCGTGCGCCGGCACGCTGCGTGCGGTACAGGTGTTCTGGCGTTCGCCCAGCGGCACTCAGGCGCAGGAAATCCACGACTCGGTGACGGTCTACCGCGCCGGCACGTTTCCGAATCCCGGTGCGCAAGCTGCCGTGGTCGACGGCCCGATCCTGAGCGACGGCGTGGTCAACGAATGGCGCTATCTCGACGAAAACAACACGATCCCGCTTGCGGTGTCGCTCGCGGCCAACGAGCAGTTCGTCGTGTCATTCCAGTTCTTGACCCCGCCGCTCACCAATTCCGGCCCCACCGTAGTGCGCGATACCAATGGCATACAGAGCGGCCGAAACGCCTTGCTGGCCAACATCGGCGGCACCTTCATGTGGTTCGACAGCGCGGCGCTGGGCCTGACCGGCGACTGGGTGATTCGCGGCGTGGTCGACTGCCCGGTCGGACCGCAGACGGCGGATCTCGTCGTCGGCATGAACACGACTCCCCTGGCGTATACGCCGGGTGGACCACTGGTCTACACAATCACGGTAGCCAATACCGGGCCGTCGGCGGCGGCCGCTACCGTCGTCGACATCTTCCCGACCAGCTATGCCAATGTGTCGTGGATCTGCCAGGTCACCGGCGGCGCCACCTGTACCGCCAGCGGCAACGGCAACATCACGCAGAACATCAGCCTGCCCCTGGGAGGGGTGGCGACCTATACCGTCAGCGGCACAGTCGCACCAGGCACCACGGGCAGCCTCACGAACACCGCCACTGCCGTCGTCGGCTCGCCGGTCACCGACCCGGTCAGCGGCAACAACACGGCAACGGCGGCGCTCCAAGCGGATACGGATCGCATCTTCGACGACAATTTCGAACCCTGACAACGCCGTAGCTGGCCGGCCTGCGCAAAAGGGCCGGCCCCGCAACCGAAATCGCGGTGCTGAATGAATTCAGGGTCGATTTCAACACGAGATCAGGCGCGGGGACGATGGATCGCAGCGCTACTCGGCGACGGTTCCGAGGCAGCGCCAAGAAAGTCTCACACGCTGAAAAAACCGCGGCTTCCCGCAGGAAGCCGCAGAGTTGCAGTGGTTATCCACAACGTCGCGCCGCCGCCAGGCGGTAGCCCGGATGGTCGTCAGACGTTGAAGCGGAAATGCAGCACATCGCCTTCCTTGACGATGTAGTCCTTGCCTTCCAGGCGCAGGCGGCCGGCGTCGCGTGAGCCCGCTTCGCCCTTGTACTTGATGAAATCGTCGTAGGCGATGGTCTCGGCGCGGATGAAGCCGCGCTCGAAGTCCGTATGAATCACAGCCGCCGCCTGTGGCGCGGTGGCGCCGATCCTGACCTGCCAGGCGCGCACTTCCTTGACGCCGGCCGTGAAGTACGTCTGCAGACCCAGCAGGCGGTAGCCGGCACGGATCACGCGATTGAGGCCCGGCTCGTCCAGGCCCATGTCCTGCAGGAAGGCGTCGCGATCGGCATCCTCGAGCTGGGACAGTTCTTCTTCGATCGCGGCGCAGACCGGCACCACTTCGGCACCTTCGGTCGCGGCACGCTCGCGCACCTTGTCCAGCAACGGATTATTGGTAAAGCCGTCCTCGAGCACATTGGCGATGTACATCAACGGCTTCATCGTCAGCAGGAACAGGTCGCGCACCAGCGCCTTCTCATCGTCGTCGAGCCCGGCCGCGCGGGCAGGCTTGCCTTCGTTGAGCGTCGTCGCGAGCTTCTGCAGCACCGGACGCTTGGCCATGGCTTCCTTGTCGGCGGCCTTGGCGGCGCGTTCGGCGCGGTTCAGGGCCTTCTCGACCGACTCGAGATCGGCCAGTGCAAGCTCCGTGTCGATGGTGTCGATATCCGAGATCGGATCGACCTTGCCCGACACATGGATGATGTCGGTGTGCTCGAAGCAGCGCACGACATGGGCGATCGCATCGACTTCGCGGATGTGCGCGAGGAACTTGTTGCCGAGGCCTTCTCCCTTGGACGCACCGGCGACGAGGCCGGCGATGTCGACGAACTCCATCGATGTCGGGATCACCTTCTGCGGTTTGACGATGTCCGCCAGCGCGCCCAGACGCGGATCGGGTACAGGCACCACGCCGATGTTCGGATCGATGGTGCAGAACGGGAAATTCGCCGCGGCAATGCCTGCCTTGGTCAGCGCGTTGAACAGGGTGGACTTGCCGACGTTAGGCAGGCCGACGATGCCGCATTTGATGCCCATGAGGGATTGTCCAAAAAGCAGTTAAAGGAATTAAGGAAAAAGCGGGCGGTAATCAGGGCTTCGCCGGAGCGGTATGCAGGCGTTTCATGGCTTCATTGAAGTCGCCCGACAGCGCCAGAGGTAGCACGTCGAAGGCGGCGCCGATCGACGCCATGATCGCATCCTCGTCCCTGGCCCCGGCGCGGCTGAGCACCCAGCCGGTGACCTTGTCCTTGTGACCTGGGTGGCCGATGCCCACGCGCAGGCGGTGGAACTTGCCGTCACCGAGATGGGCCATGATGTCGCGCAGGCCGTTCTGGCCGCCGTGGCCGCCGTCGAACTTGAGCCGCGCCGTCCCCGGTGGCAGGTCCAGCTCGTCATGCGCGACCAGCATCTCGTCTGGCTCGATCTTGTAGTAGCGCAGCGCCGAGGTGACGGCGATGCCGCTCTTGTTCATGAACGTCGTCGGTTTAAGCAACAGCACCGACTGACCGCCGAGGGAGACCTTCGCCGTCTGCGCGTGCAGCTTGGATTCGACGCCGAAGCGCGCACCCAGCTTGTCCGCGAGGGCGTCAATAAACCAGAACCCGGCATTGTGCCGGGTTCTGAGGTAGTCGGCCCCGGGGTTGCCGAGGCCGACGAGCAGGCGCAATTGAGCCATGCGGAGCGGTTTCGCGTCGGACGACGCGAAACCTTACTTCTTCTTGGCCGGAGCCGCTGGAGCCTTCGCCGCAGCCTTGGCGGGCGCGGCCGCCGGCGCCTTCGCTGCCGCCTTGCCGCCCTTGGCAGGAGCTGCCGGAGCCGCCGCCTCCGGCGCGACTTCTTCGACTTCCACGCGCGCCAGCTTGGCCAGCACGACGGCTACGTCGTGCTCCTTGCCCAGCTTGAGTTCCGGAATTTCCAGACCGGCCGGCAGCTTGAGGTCCGACAGGTGGACGATGTCGCCCTGCGAGAGCTCGCTCAGGTCGACTTCGATGTATTCCGGCAGATCGCGCGGCAGGCAGGAAACGATGATCTCGTTGAGTTCATGCGTGACCAGCACGCCAGCGGTTTTGCCGGCCGGCGATTTTTCCTGATTCAGGAAGTGCAGCGGAACTCGGATCTTGAGCGCTTCGTTCTCGCTGACGCGCTGGAAATCCAGATGCAGCAGCCGCTGCTTGTACGGGTGGCGCTGCATGTCACGCAGCAGAGCCTTCTGGTTCTTGCCGTCGATCTTGAGGTCCAGGATCGCCGAGTAGAACCACTCGTGCTGGGATGCCATATAGACGTCCTTGTGCACGAACTGGATGTTCTGCGCCTTTTCCTTGCCGCCGTACAGGATGGCCGGAACGACGTCCGCGTGACGCAGGCGGCGGCTCGCACCTTTCCCCTGGTCGTTGCGGATTTCGGCCGGAATTTCGTGAATCTTTGCCATGACGAATCACCTTGCAGGAATGGACCACTTCGCAGCGGCCTGAAGGCTCCCCCGCGACCAGAGGAGCCGGATCGTCGATCGATCGCAGATCAATCGACGTAAAGCGAACTCACCGATTCACCGAAGGCCACGCGGCGTATCGTTTCGGCCAGCAATTCCGCCACCGTCAGCTGACGGATGCGGTTGCACGCCTGGATTTCCGGCGTCAGCGGGATGGTGTCGGTGACGACCAGCTCATCCAGCTGCGAATTCATGATGTTGCTCAGCGCCGATCCCGACAGCACCGGATGGGTGCAGTAGGCCACCACCTTCCTCGCGCCCTGTTTCTTCAGCGCGTTCGCCGCAGCGCACAGCGTGCCGGCGGTATCGACGATGTCATCGACGAGCACGCAGGTCTTGTCGCGCACGTCGCCGATGATGTTCATCACGGTCGACTCGTTCGGCCGCGGACGGCGCTTGTCGATGATGGCCAGATCCGCATCGTCGAGGCGCTTGGCGATCGCGCGGGCGCGCACCACGCCTCCGACGTCCGGGCTGACCACGATCAGGTTGTCGGTGCCCTGACTGCGCCAGATGTCGGCCAACAGCACCGGCGACGCATACACGTTGTCGACCGGGATATCGAAGAAGCCCTGGATCTGGTCAGCGTGGATGTCGACCGTGAGCACCCGGTCTGTGCCGACCGTGCAGATCATGTCCGCGGCGACCTTGGCCGTGATCGGCACACGGGCCGAGCGCGGGCGCCGGTCCTGCCGCGCGTAGCCGAAATACGGGATCACCGCCGTCACCGTGGCCGCCGACGCGCGCTTGAGCGCGTCGATCAGCACCAGCAGTTCCATGAAATTGTCCGCCGTGGGCGCGCACGTCGGCTGGATCACGAAAACATCCTGACGGCGGACGTTCTCTTCGATTTCGACCTGCACTTCGCCGTCGGAAAAACGGCCGCAAAGCGCTTTCCCCATAGGGATGCCGAGCCGGTGCGACACGTTCTCCGCCAACCGCCGGTGCGCGTTGCCGGTGAACAGCATCAAACCTTGCGTATTCATGTGAATCTCCACCAGCCGCCAGGTACCGGACCGACGTCCGGTGCTTTGGGTGATTCATTCGGGTAATGCAATGGCTGGGGCGGTAGGACTCGAACCTACGGATGCGGGAATCAAAATCCCGTGCCTTACCGACTTGGCGACGCCCCAGCAGCGAAACTTTCCAGTGCGGCCAGCAGCGGCGAACGGTTCACACCGCGCGCGGCCCAGGCCGACCATTCCCGAGGACAAGCTGCCGCCAGCGCCTCTGCCTCGGCCTCGGTCGCCACGTCGACGAAGACGCAACCACCGGAACCGGACAAACGCGGGCGACCGTACGGTTCAAGCCATAACAACGCTGCTGCTACCGCGGGGTAGCGCGCGCTGACCACTGGCTCGAACACGTTCGAGGTCTCAGCCCCAGCAAGGAAGCGCGGAATTGTCGTGGCACGGGCATCGCGTGTCAATTCCGCAGCCTGGAACAATGGCGCGGTTGGCACAGGAGTTTTCGGATCGACGACGACGTACCAGCGGTCCGGCAACGTTAGCGGAGTCAGGACTTCCCCGACTCCTTCGGCCCAGGCCGAGCGGCCCAGCACGAACACCGGCACGTCCGCGCCCAATGACAGGCCGAGCTCGGCCAGCGCCTCGATGGCCAGACCACAGCCCCACAGCCGATTGAGCGCGGCCAGCACCGTCGCAGCGTCCGAGCTGCCGCCGCCGAGGCCGCCACCCAGCGGAATGCGTTTTTCGACCGCGATATCGGCGCCGGCGCCCGCGGATGCGTAGGGCTTGAGGGCAAGCGCGGCACGCACGACCAAGTCCTGCGCCGGCGCAACCCCGGCCAGCTCGCTCAGACGCTCGACGCGTCCGTCATCGCGCATCCGCAGGCGCACCGTATCGCCCCTGTCCAGCAGCTGGAACACGGTCTGCAGCAGGTGATAGCCGTCGCCGCGCCGGCCAGTGATCTTCAGGAATAGATTGAGCTTGGCCGGGGCGGGCCAGCTGCTCCAGGCGGTCATTGCAACTGCCAGTCCTCGACGAACAGGCGTACGCGATGCTTGCCCTTGGTCGCGAATACCTTGCGCGGCAGGGCCGGTTCGCGGTCAGCGAAATAGTCGCGGTATTCAATGATCCAGCCCGACTGCAGCAGCTTCGCGGGCCGCTGCGCCTCGTCGAAAGTCAGCTCGGCCGCACTACCGGGCGCGCGCAAACCACGCACCCAGTATTCCAGCTCAGCCACCGGCAGTTGCCAGTTCGCCTCGCGCGCCAGCAGTTCGGCCGCATTGCTGCCGGTCAGCGCCTGCTCGCGCACGCCTTCGAGCGTGGCCGAACGTGCATCGCCGTGCAGGCGCCAGTTCTTGCCACTGACGGGAGCACGCAGGCGCAGGTCGTAGCGTCCACCATCCTGGCGCCATTCCACGTCGGCGTTGCCACCATCGTCGCCGTTGCTGACGGCGATGCGGCCGCTGAACTGCCAGCGTGTCTGCGCCAGCACGGCCGTTTCGCGCGCGCGCTGCGCGCCCAGCGTCGAATCGTCTTCGCGCAGGCGCAGCGGCGCGCAGGCGGCCAGTCCCAGCGTCAGCACGGCCACCAGCAGCCGCGCTGCAGAAATTCCCGCACGCAAGCGCATCAGACGCCCAGCCTGCGCATGGCCTCGACGACGGACTTGTTCTTCGCGTCTTTCTTGCGTGCCTGCTCAAACACGGCACGCGCTTCGTCACGCTTGCCCTGCACCCACAGTACCTCGCCCAGATGCGATGCAATCTCGCCATCGGACTGCTTTTCGAACGCACGGCGCAGCGCCTTTTCGGCACCGCCGAGATCGCCGCGGCGGTACAGCACCCAGCCGTAGGAATCGATGACCGCAGCATCCTCGGGGCGGGCCGCCAGCGCACGCTCGATCAACGCCAGCGCCTCGTCGAGCTTGCGATTCGCGTCGGCCAGGGTATAGCCGAGCGCATTGGTCGCGTCCAGGTCCTCCGGCTTGAGTTCAAGCACGCGGCGCAGGTCCGCCTCGGCCCGATCGACCATGCCATTGGCGGCGGCGTGCAGGGCGCGCGCATAGAGCAGGCGCGTATCGTCCGGCATCTGCTTGAGCGCGCGCGCGTAGACGGCCTGCGCCGCCTCGTGCTGGTCGCGCTTGGCCAGCAGTTCCGCTTCAAGCATGAACGCATCGACCAGCGCCGTCGGCAGGTCGCCGACACGCTGCTGCAGCTCATGGGTGAGTGCCATCGCCTGGTCGTGTCTGCCCTGGTCGTCGACGAGCACGGCGATACGCACCTGGCTCGAGAACCAGTCCTCGTCGTCCACGCTGACCTGTTCGTACCAGCTCAGCGCGACGGCTTTCTGCTCGAGCATCTCGGCCAGCTGGCCGAGCAGGTGCGCCCGTGCGGCGCGTTCCTCGGACGGACGCCCCTTGAGTTCGTCGTAGAGCGACTGGATCAGGCTCTTGTCATTGGCACGCGCGACGTAGGCGGCACGGGCGGCGTAGCTGTAATCGTCCTGCGGGCCGTCGGCGAGCAGCTTGGCCGCGGCCTTGTTGTCGCCCTGCTGGCCCAGCATCAGCGCGTAGGCAGCGCGCAGGCGGATGTCCTTGGGCGCGCGCTTGATCGCCTCCTGGTAATCGCGACTGGCACGGGCCTTGTCACCCTCGTCGACCGCGAGCTGGGCCGACCAGCCGTACGCCGACGCACTCGTGAATTTTTTCAGCACCGCATCCGCGAGCTGGCGCGAATAGGGCTTGGCTTCGAGCTTGAACGCGAGCTGGCTCATCGCGATCCAGGTTTCCTCAGGCGCACCCGCGAGGCTCAGCGGCGTCGCCAGGCGCTGAAGCAACGTCGCCGCGGTCGCCTTGTCGTTGGTTCCCAGCAGCACCTGGCCCAGCAACCGCCAGCCTTGCTGGTTTGGCAGCGCAAGCAGGCGGGACAGGGACTGGAACGCAAGATCAGCATTGCCGTCGCTAAGCGCCAGGCTGGCCTCGACCTGGGTCTGGCCCGGATCGTCCGGCTTGAGGCTGCGCCAGCGCGCCAATGACTCGCGCGCGAGCGCCCAGTCCTTCGCAACCAGCGCCAGCCGGGTCGCATGCGCGGCAACCTGCGGGTCCTTGCTGAGAACGGCAGCACGGGCGTAGCTCCGGGCCGAAGCGGCGATATCCGCCTTGCCGAGCGCGAACTCGCCGGCCAGCATCTGCGCGAGCAGGTCTTCCTCAAGCGGGACCGGGGTCATGACAGCCTGCCCCGGCTGCGCGGCAGTTTGTCGCACGGTCGCCGTCGTGCAGGCGGTCAGCACGAAGACAGCCGCCAAAGCGACGAGCCGTGCCGCGGTCACAGCGCGATCAACGCGAAATTTCATCCACATCCACCATCATCGATGCCCGCCCCTGCCGGGAAGGCTTGCTTGATCTTGCTGGATCGCGACCGCACACTAGTCGCGATTTTGTGCAACGCGGCAGCAGAATGCCGTACTCGGGCTCCCCAGGGAGCTTCACGCGTCCAAGCTTAGCTGATTGTTGCCCGCGCGGCCCCGCATACATGGCATTGCTAGCCCTCGGTCTCAATCACATCACTGCTCCGCTGGACCTGCGCGAAAAAGTCGCGTTCGGCCCCGAGCAAGCCAGGCCCGCACTCGAAGAACTCGCCGCCCAGGCCGGTATCGAAGAAGCTCTGATCCTGTCCACCTGCAACCGTACCGAACTCTACTGTTCGGTCGCCGACGGCGCGCAGATCGTGCCGGCCGAATGGTTGCACCGGTATCACCAGCTGACCCACGGCCGGCTCGACGAGTTCCTGTATCGGCATGACGACGACGCGGCAGTGCGGCACATGTTCCGCGTCGCCACGGGGCTCGACTCGCTGGTCCTCGGCGAGCCGCAGATCCTCGGCCAGGTCAAGGACGCCTACCATGTCGCACGCAGCGCGCGCACCTTGAAGGCGTCGATGGAACGCATGCTGCAGCACACCTTCGCCGTGGCCAAGCGCGTGCGCACCGACACGCGCATCGGTGCGAGCCCGGTATCGGTCGCCTACACCGCCGTGCGCTTGGCCGGGCAGCGCTTCGCCGATCTCGCCGGCGCCTGTGTGCTGCTGATCGGCGCCGGCGAGACGATCGAACTCGCGGCGCGCCACCTCAGCGACGCCAAGGTGCGCCGCCTCATCGTCGCCAACCGCACGCTCGACAACGCACAGGGCCTCGCCCAGCGCTGCGGCGGCTACGCGATCTCGCTATCCGACCTGCCCGCGCATCTGGCCGAAGCCGACATCGTCATTTCCTCGACCGCGAGCCGCGAACCGGTACTGACCCGCGCCATGGTCGAGGCCGCGCTCAAGCGGCGCCGGCGCAAGCCCATGTTCCTCGTCGACATCGCCGTGCCGCGCGACATCGAGGCCTCCGTCGCCCAGGTAGACGATGCCTATCTGTATACGATTGATGATTTGAAGCAAGTGATCGACGACAACCTGCGTTCACGCGAAGCCGCCGCGCGCGAAGCCGAAGCCATCATAGACCTGCAGGTCGAGCGCTATATGGCCTGGCGCCGTGCCCTGGAACGCGGCAATCCGGTGCAGGACCTGCGCCGCCAGGCCGAAGCCGAGCGCGACGACGTGCTGGCCCGCGCCACCGCCATGCTCGCGCGCGGACGGACCGCGGAGGAAACGCTGGCGTTTCTCGCCAACACCCTGACCAACAAGCTGCTGCACGCGCCCAGCGCAAACCTGCGTGCGGCCGCGCTGCGCGGCGACGGTGAACTGATCCAGGCGGCCGCCCGGCTGTTCGACCGCGCCGCCGCCAACGACGAAAAGGACGCATGAGCCCCAGCATCCGCCGCAAGCTCGAACAACTGGCCGAGCGCTTCGAGGAGGTCGGCGCGCTGCTCGCGCAGCCCGATGCCGCCGCCGACTCGAACCGTTTCCGCGCGCTCAACCGCGAGTACGCCCAGCTCGAACCGGTAGCCGCCGCGCTGAAGGCCTATGACGCGAACGAGGCCGCGTTCGCGTCGGCCCAGGCGCTGCTCAAGGATCCGGAGATGAAGGAGCTCGCCGAAGCCGAGCTGCCGCAGCTACAGGCCACGCGCGACACACTCGACAAGGAGCTGCAGGTCCTGCTGATCCCGAAGGATCCGCGCGACGACGCCAACCTGTTCCTGGAAGTGCGTGCCGGCACCGGCGGCGACGAGGCGGCGATCTTCGCCGGCGACCTGTTCCGCATGTACAGCCGCTATGCCGAACGCCAGCGCTGGAACGTGGAAATCATCTCGGCCAGTCCCGGCGAACACGGCGGCTACAAGGAAGTCATCGCGCGCGTCGAGGGCAAGGCGGCTTTCGCCCGGCTCAAGTTCGAATCCGGCACGCACCGCGTGCAGCGCGTGCCGGCGACCGAAGCCCAGGGTCGTATCCACACGTCTGCCGCAACCGTCGCCGTTCTTCCCGAAATGGATGAAGTGGACGATATCGACATCAAGGACGCCGACATCAAGGTCGACACCTTCCGCGCCTCCGGCGCCGGCGGCCAGCACGTCAACAAGACCGACTCCGCGATCCGCATGACCCACCTGCCCAGCGGCATCGTCGTCGAATGCCAGGACGAGCGCAGCCAGCACAAGAACCGCGCACGCGCGTTTTCTCTGCTCAAGGCGCGGCTGCTCGACGCGGAACGCTCCAAACAAGCGGCGGAACAGGCCGAAAACCGCCGCCTGCAGGTCGGTTCGGGCGACCGCAGCCAGCGCATCCGAACCTACAATTTTCCACAAGGTCGCATCACCGACCACCGCGTGGAAGGACTGACCCTGTACCGACTGCCCGAGATCGTCGAAGGCGACCTGGACGATCTGATCCAGCGGCTGACCCAGGAAAACCAGGCCGATCTGTTGCAGGCCTTGACCCAATCGGGCTGATCCGCGCGCTAGCCCGCCTTTCTCCTCCCCCTTCTACAGCGGCCGCCGATACGCTCGCCCCGACGCGCGCTGCTCCAATGCCGACGATCATAGGTGCGGTGACCAGCGATCTGCGTGGCCCGTTGCGACCATCGCGCACCGGCGCGCATCTGGCCAGACAGTTCCCCGCCAAGGCCACCCATGCCGCGCCGCATCATTTTCCTTTTATGTACTGCGTTGACCACGAACGCGGCCGTTGCCGCCGACGAATCCTGGCTGGTCACGACCGACCGCTGGGGCAACGCCAGCCATCAGGCGCTGGAACTGCATACTGACGGCGACACGCTCAGCGGCACGCTTGGCGGCGACGCATTGCAGGGCTCGCGGCGCGGTGACCGGCTGAGCTTCACCGTCACCGACGAGCAGGGAGCGCAGTACGTCTTCACCGGCAAACGCAGCGGCGAGCGGATCGCGGGC
Source organism: Lysobacterales bacterium (assembly GCA_013298265.1). Classification (GTDB taxonomy): domain Bacteria; phylum Pseudomonadota; class Gammaproteobacteria; order Xanthomonadales; family Rhodanobacteraceae; genus Tahibacter. The sequence goes on from JAAFHE010000003.1 coordinate 19,756, forward strand.
GAAGCCGACTTTCCCGATACGAACCGTGCGGATCGGCGCGCGCGCCACGTCTTCAGCGCACGGCGAATTCCCTCCCGTCCCGACGGTCCGCCGCGCACTCACACCTTCGCGCCGTCGACGTATTCCAACGAATTCTCCGCCACGCGCGCACCGGTGCTGACACTCTGGCCCGGCGACAGCGTACGGACCACGACGCTGGATTCGGGCGGCGTCGACGAGCATGGCGTCACGCGGGCGCTCTACGGCAATCCGCAGACCGGTCCGTTCTACATCGCCGGCGCGGTGCCCGGCGACACGATTGCCGTGCACCTCACGCGGCTGCGCCTGAACCGTGACTACGCAGACAGCCTGGACGGCATCGTGCCGCGCGCGCTCAACGCGGCGCAGGCAGTCAGGAGCGCCGATCTCGGCAAACCCGTGCGCTGGGCACTGGATCTCACGCGGGGCACCGCGTCGCCGCAGGACGCCGGCGGCGCGCTGTCAGCGTTCACGGTGCCGTTGCGGCCCATGCTCGGCGGCCTCGCTGTCGCGCCCGCAGACGGCTGGCCGCCCATGTCCGCCGGCGATACGGGGCGCAACGGCGGCAACATGGATTTCAACGAGGTGGTGGAGGGCAATGTCGTCTACCTGCCGGTGTTCCAGCCCGGCGCCCTGCTCTATCTCGGTGATGCGCACGCGCTGCAGGGCGACGGCGAAACGTCGCAGTACGGGCTCGAAACCTCGATGGAGGTCGAGTTCCGCGTGGAACTCGTGCGCGGCAAGGCAATCACCATGCCGCGTATCGAATCGCCGCGGCAGATCTTCGTGCTCGGCCAGGCCGGTTCACTCGACGAGGCCCTGCGCGCGGCAACGGACGGCATGCTGCAATGGCTGCGGCAGGACTATGGGCTCGATGCGTCCGAAGCCGCACAGGTGCTCGGCAGCAGCGTGCAGTACCGTGTCGCCAACCTGGCAGGCCGCAGCGTCGGCCTCGCCGCGGCGATCGACAAGGCGCGGCTGGAGAACCTGCGCCGCGGCGGAGACGGATCTCCGTGATGCGTTTCAGGCATCAGGGCCGCCCCATTTGATCGAGCGGATCTTCGCCATCCTCCCCTGCCGCGCCACGACCACCGTGATGCCTTCGACATAGTCCTCGCCGGCAATGCCGACGTAGGCCCAGCCCAGATCGTCAGTCTCGCGCTCCGGCCATTGCACCAACGTCGACACGACCGAGACGTCGATCGGCGGACCGTCGCCGCCGTCGATCAGTGCCTGGTAGCGCGCACCGAGCGCTTGCGCATCCAGTGTCGACCGCAGCTCGTCAGCCAGCATTGCCTGCGCCGCGTCGTAGTCTTCAGCGACGAGCGCCTGGGCGAACGCCAGCGCGAGTTCGGCGAACGGCGCCGGTGTGCCTGGCGTCGGTAACGTAGTCATCGGTGAGCCTGTACGGAGCCATGGCGGAGTGCCGCGCGCAGTCTATGCGCAACCGCCGATGCGATCGACATGGCGGTGCCCGCTTCAAGGCGGATTTCTCACCCCCTCCTCGCTACCGCAGCCGCCGACACGCCTGCCTGATGGCCTGGCCAAAAAAGGGTCCGAGAAATCCGCAGTAAACCCTGAGCTGCGGCAACAGCATCCGACCGGCACGGGCCGAATCGCCGGCCCGCCAACGACCAGGGAAATCCATGTCACCGTTATCCCATCACGTGGCGCGCTGCGCCGTCTTGCTCGCCACATTCATCGGTAGCGTTTCCGCCGCCGACACTCCTGCCGAAAAGACACCCGAGCAGGTGTTGTCGGAACTGCTCACGACGCACCGCAGCGAACTGACGCTAGCGGCCGACGGCCTCGGCGGCGGTGGCGCGAAAGCCCTGCTCGATCGCGCACGCAGCGCGCAGTTCATCCTGATCGGCGAGGACCACGGCTTTGCCGAAGTGCCGGAATTCGTGCTCGCACTGCGCCAGTCACTGGGCCGCGACACGCCGCAGAACCTCGTACTCGAAATCGGCCCCTACTCGGCGCAGCGCGCCGCCAGTGCGGCGCGCGAAGGCAGCCTTCGCGCGCTGTCGCGTGACTACCCCGCCGCGATGCCGTTCCTCAACCTGCAGGAAGACGGCGCCATGGCGAGCGCCTGGCAGCACGGCGACAAACGCGAGCGCCTGTGGGGGCTCGATCAGGAATTCCTGTTCAGCGGACGCCTGATCCTCGAACGGCTGCAGGCGCTGGCCACGACCGATATCGCGAAGAAAGCCGTCGCCGACGCGCTCACACGCAACGCGCTCGCGGACAAGCAGGCAATGGCTCAGCACGACACCGCGCCAACCCTGCTGCTGCAGTGGCAGGACGCCGACTTCGCCCAGCTACGCGCGGCGGTCAAGCCCAGTCCGGGCAGCGAAGCCGCACGCCTCATCGACGAGCTCGACGAGAGCACACGGATCTACCGCGGCCAGCAGACCGACGGCTACGCCTCCAACAACCAGCGCGCGCTGCTGATGAAGCGTCATTTCATGGACTACTACCGGGCCGCGCAGAAGGCGGGCGATACTCTGCCGCGCGCGCTGTTCCGCTTTGGCGCGAACCATATGATCCGCGGCATCAGCCCGACCAACCTGTTCGACCTCGGCAACTTCGCCAGCGAGTTCGCCGCAAGCAACGGCCGTACATCGCTGCATGTGCTGGTCCTCGTCGGCGGCGGCAGCGCCAACCGCTGGCTACCGTTCATCGCCGATGCCAGTCTGAAGGCGCAGCCCTACGACCC